>CAJKKX010000059.1 GCA_905200565.1 uncultured Lachnospiraceae bacterium | reverse complement strand
GGCAAGCGCCATCGCAATGACAACCCGCTGCTTCATGCCGCCGGAAAACTGATGCGGATAATCGCGGTAGCGGGAGCCTGGGATACCGACCATCTCCAGCATTTTCTTTGCCTTTTCCTCCGCCTCTTTTTTGGAAACTTTCTCGTGAAGCGCGATGCCCTCCGCGATCTGTTTTCCCACGCGCATAACCGGATTCAGCGCCGTCATCGGATCCTGGAAGATCATGGAGATCCGTTTTCCGCGGATTTTCCGCATCTCATCATTATCAAGCTCCAGAAGATTTCTCCCCTCCAGCTTAATCTCGCCGCGGTCTACATGCGCGGGCGGCTCCGGAAGGATGCGCAGGATCGACTTCGCGATCGTCGTCTTGCCCGCGCCGGTCTCACCCACCAGACCGAGCGTTTCGCCTTTGTTTAAGCAAAAGGAAACATCGTTTACCGCATGAATTTCTTTTCCCTCGGAGGTGTAATGAACAACCAGATTTTTCACTTCCAGAAAAGAAGATGTCGTTTTATTTTCAGCCATTCCTTTGTCCTCCTATTTCTTCAGCTTCGGATCCAGCGCATCGCGCAGACCGTCGCCGAGCATATTCAGAGACAGCACCACCAGCGCGATCGCAAGACCTGGAAATAATACCATGTGCGGATAGTCTCTCATGTAGGTTCTCGCTGCGGAGAGCATTGCGCCCCACTCCGGCGTCGGCGGCTGTACGCCAAGTCCAATGTAGCTGAGTGACGCTGCCATCAGGATCGTATTTCCGATGCCCATCGTAACGGATACAATGATCGGGGAGATACTGTTCGGCAGGATATGTTTCATAATGGTACGCGGAACCGAGCAGTTGATCGTCTGCGCCGCCTCCAGGTATTCCATCTTGCGCACACCCATAATGGAGCCGCGCAGCAGACGCACCGTCATCGGGATACCGCCGATGGAAAGCGCAATAATTGTATTTGTAAAACCACTTCCCAGACATGCCGAGATTGCGATCGCCAGCAGGATTCCGGGAATTGCCTGCAGGATATCCACAAGACGCATCACCACCGTATCCACCGCTCCGCCGAAATAGCCAACGATGGAACCGATAATCATACCAATCACAGTAGAAATAATCGTCGCCAGAAAGCCCAGGGACAAGGAAGCCCTTGCGCCGTAAAGCAGACGGCTGAAAATATCGCGTCCCATCTCATCTGTTCCGCAGAGATGCTTTAAGGACGGGCTTGCAAAACGCTCCGCCATATTCATCTCCTCGTAAGGATAAGGCATGATCCACGGGGAGAAAATCGCCAGCAAAAATAAAATCAATATGATAACCAGACCTGCCATCGCCAGTCTGTTTTTACTCAGACGCTTCATCACAAGGCTGAACTGGCTTTCTTTCCTTTTTCGTACCTTTGTCGTTGTATTTGCCGCAGCAGCTGCACCATTAGCCATTCTTCTTCCTCCTTCTGAAACTCTTCTGCTGTCCCTCGTACTGTGCCTTGATACGCGGATCAACAAATGCATAAATCACGTCCACCAGAAGCATGATCAGACTGAACAATGCGCCGAGAAACAGCACACCGCCCATAACGACAGGGTAATCACGGTTATTGATCGCTGAGGTTGTATACATGCCGATGCCCGGAATCGAGAATACAGATTCGATAACCACCGTACCGCCGAGCATCATTCCCATACCGTTTCCGACTACGGTGATGATCGGGATCAGTGCGTTCGGAAGTGCATGCTTGTAAAGGATCTCCCGCTCGGAAAGCCCTTTCGCGCGCGCCGTCACAATATAATCAGATCGGATAACCTCCAGCATACTCGAACGCGTCTGACGCGCCTGAGATGCAATGCCCGCGAACGCGTTTGCGATACACGGCAAAATAAAATACTGGATCCCGCCGACGCCGTAGGGCGGCAGCCAGCCAAGCTTTACAGAAAACAGCAGCACCAACATCATTGCCAGCCAGAAGCCCGGAACGGAAACGCCTGCAAGTGCGATCACCATGCAAATACGATCCGCCAGACCATTCTGGTGAACGGCTGCAGTGATGCCAAGCGGCGTGCCGATCAGGATCTGCAGCAGCATACAGATGACCGCGATCGTAGCGGTGTACGGCAAGCGGTATAAGATACCGGACATTACCGACTGATTCTGGAAATAAGAGGTTCCCAGATCAAAGTGCAGGAACACCTGGTTTAAATAGCTCAAAAGACGCACCAGATACGGCTCATCCAGCCCCAGCTCCGCCCGCTTTTCCGCTATCGCCGCCGGCGTCGCCGCATTGCCGAGGATCGCTGCCGCCGGATCGCCCGGGCAAAAATACATGATTGTAAAAATTACCACGGAAATACCGAGCAGCACCGGTATCATCCATAACAGACGTTTTACAATATATTTCCACATATGGACTCCTTTCTAAAAATGCGGCGCCGCATTTTACGGAGTGTGCAGCGCCGCATATTGTAACTTGGCTTATACCGGTTCTTCCTTTATTCTGCGTATACGCATGCTCCCGGAAGGATCTGGTTTCTTGCATCCAGAGCAACAGTTGCGATCTTATCAGAATGTACGATATTGATCGGACCCTGTACAATTCCGTAGCCGTAGCATTTCTCTACAAGGTAGTCATGCATTGCTTCAATGCTCTCCGGACCGTAGGTATCTACACTCAGGCATGCCTGCATCAGATTATCCAGCTCTTCGTCCACTACAAAGTTTGCAGTTCCGCCGGTGATGTCACGGTAGTCTCTTGCATCCCAGCAGAGCTTCCACTGGTTCACAATATAGTCTGTGGAACCGGCCGTCTTCAGAAGAATATCAAAGCCCTCCGCATTATACTGTTCCTGCTGTGCCATCATCTGGTCGTAACCAACCAGCTCTACCGTCACGCCGATCTGTCCCCAGTAAGCCTGCAGCATCTGCGCCAGCATTTCCTGCATGCCGCTGTTGGTATATTCCAGAGTCAACGGGCTTCCATCATAATTGGACTGTGCAAGATATTCCTTTGCTTTTTCTACATCATAATCATAATAATCCTCGTTATCCCATTCCGGATTATAGTCCGGATAGGTCGCGTTTGCAAAATCCTTCACCGCCATACCATTGCCGTTGAACGCACCTTGATTCAATCCTTCCTTGTCAATCGCACAGGCAAGCGCAAGTCTCAGATTCTCGTCATCCTTAAATACAGAGCTGTCGGACATGTTGTACTCTATGTCATAGGTAAGATTATCCAGAACAACCGATACCTGGTTTCCCTCTGCATACTCTCCGCCCTCTGAAAACTTCGCAATATCCGTATCCGGAATACCGTTTGAAATGTCCACTGCGCCTGTCTGCATTGCAACGGTGTGCTGGGAAGCCTCTGTAATTACGGAAAATCTGATTTCATCCGCGTTGTGGATACTTGTTCCGTGCACCAGAGATTCATCCGTCTGCCAGTAATTTCCGGTGTCCTTTAAAACAAGCTCAGACCCTGGAACGTAGCTTTCTACCAGATAAGCGGAGGTGCCGACCGGCGTCGTCGCCATCTGATCTTCGGATGCCTCGTAAGCTGCCTGCGTAACGATCGCTACCTCCAGAAGCACGTTCTCAAATTCACCAATCTCAAGGTCCTTGTTAAACTTGAATTCCAGATTGTAATCATCCACCGCCGTCACGCTCTCTACAACAGAAAGCTTGCCGTAGTTCTTTGTCGCGATCGCGGATTCAAAACTGAATACGATATCGGAAGCGGTCAGCGGGTTGCCTGCCGCGTCATGAATGTAATCATAGATCTCCATCGTGTAGGTCTTCGGATCTACCTGCTCCCAGTTCTTTGCGAGCACGCCGTACACCTGTCCGTCTTCTCTGGTGATCATGTACTCATACACCGTAAACAGCATTGCAATACGTCCTGCCGACATTCCAGACCACGGTCCCATATTTTCCGGATCTGCCGTAACGCCAACGGTTACAGAAGCCGTTCTTCCATCCTCCGCCGCAAAAACTGCAGTACCGGTTCCAAGAGAACTGATCGTCAGTGCTCCGGTTAATAAAAGTGCCACAAATCTCTTTTTCATGTTCTTTCTTCTCCTTTGCATAATTTTTTATATAATGATGCCGGGACAGGGCATCTGCCCGTACGATGCCTCCCGCATTCACTATCGTATTTCAAAAACCTCCTCCAGGAAGTCCAATGCCGTGTCTACAATTTCCTCTGTATTGTAGTCCGGCTTCTCGTGGTCCGCTTCTTTTTCCAGAAAGACCGTCCGCACCTTCGCGGCTCCAGCAATTTTCTCGATCACTTTTGCAAATTCCTCCGACTGCTGCACCGGCACCGTCGGATCGGTCACGCAGTGCTGAATGAAAAACGGCGGAATATCTTTATGTACGTAGGTCACCGGCGCCGCCATACGGTTCAGCTCCGTGATATCGGGGAGCGGATTCCCCATCATAATGGATTCCGGGGAATTTTCGTTGTTATGGTTGCTTCTTCCGACTCCATTGCGGAAAATCTGCTCATCCATCGCGTCAAATCCGCTGCAGGCTCCGCAAAGGTCGATCACTGCCTGCACCGCGCTGCTGCATCCGGCGTTTCCCATACCCGGATCCTCAAATCCGGGATTTCCTTCCGTCACTCCGACGATCGAGGCGAGATATCCTCCTGCCGACATGCCCCATAGGATAAATTTATCAGCGTCCAGATGATATTTTCCGGCATTCGCACGCAAATATCGGATTGCCGCCTTTACATCATAGATCTGCGCCGGCCAGGTGACTTTATCGCTCTTGCGGTAGTCCATGCTCGCTATCGCAAATCCGCGTTCCAACGCCGCAAATAATGTCTCCGCCCGCTTATCGCGCTTGCTCCCAAATGCAAACGCCCCCTCGTGGATGTATAAAATCAGCGGAAAAAGCTCTCCTCCCTTCTTCGGTAGATACAAATCAAACACCTGATCCTCAGACTGCCCGGCATAGGGAATGTCAAGATAGCACTTCCCGGCCTGCAAAATCTGTTCCGGCGAAAACTCCGCCGTCTCCGGTATCTTAAATGGTAAGGCTGGCTTCATTTTCTTCTCTCCTGTAGTTATTTTTACAATTATCTGCTTTGTGATTACATTATACTTCCGTTATTCTTTATAAGCAAACCGCTTTCCGATGTAATTATTGCGCAAAGTGCATAAATATAAAAACCAGGGAGAGCAAGGTTATTGTTCACCTTTGCCCTCCCCGGAATCTGTGTGGAATTATCACGCGCTTTTCTTCCCTGCAAACTTTTCAAATACCCATGTTACAAGCAGCACCACCAACACCGCATAGAATGTGGAGATAAAGCGGAACACCGCGTAGTAAATCCTTGCATTTCCTGCAAATGTGCATGCCACCAGGATAAAGGTAACGCCGCCGATCCGCGCGTTTATGTACGGCACCTTCGCCAGCTTGCAGAAGTACAGTGTGAGCAGTACTCCAGCCGTCACCATCAGTACCATCAGCCACTCATTCGCAAACACATTGTCCAGCGCAACAACGCAAATTGCCACAATGCCGCCGACCGCTGTGATGATCAGACGGTTGATGCCCGCTTTTTTGCTGACCGTCGTTGTATCCTGGCAGCAAAGCAGGCAGGAAATGCACGCCGTCATCTTCTGAATAATCTCCAGGCGCATTTCCCCAAGCGGAAACTTCACGCCAAAATGATTCAGCAGCGTTGCCGTCAGACAGCAGATCAGCACCGACACCGCGATTCGCATATCCAGACAGGTAATCGCCGCTTTCTCCGTTTTTATTTCTGGTTTCATTTTCTTCTTCCTCCCAAGTAAGATTTTTTATCATTGTAGATTTTTCGCACCATGAAAAGCAATTCGATTTCCGTCTGCATTTATGCAGAAAGCGACACAAAAGTTACTGTGAACAAAGTGAGCAGTGACAAAAAGCTCCGGCACATCAGACTGTGCCGGAGCTTTTTCTCTCTTTATATAATGATTCTGAAAGCAGCGCCTATCTCTGCTGCCATCCCGCGAGGCATTTTTTCAGCGCCGCGTTAAGCTGCATCTGTTCTTCCTCCTTAAGCATCGCAAACATCTCGCTGCAGTCTGCGCCGCTCTCCACGTTATGATGCAGGAAATGACCGCATTGGCGCAGAAGCGTCATAGTGACTTCCGATAACGTCATATTTTCCTCGTCAATCGGGCGCATCTGTGGTTTGCCTTCGCTGTGTCCATGTTCGCTGTATCCATGTTCCCCGCGGCCATGTTTTCCTTCTCTGCCGTGGCCATGCCCGCCGCGGCCGCATCCTCTCTCGCCGCCGTGTCTGTGCTCACCATGTTCGCCGCGGCCTTCTCTTTCGCCTTCTTCTACCGGAAGCCCAAAGTGTTCTTTTCCCTTCGGGCAATGCAGATTGTCGACCGGACAGTGGCGGTCGCAGCACGGGCAGACTTCTTTTCCATCTTTTGTCATTGTATTATTTTCTGTATTCATCGTTCATTCCTCCGTTTTCTTTCCATATGCCATTGCGTCAGAAGCTTTCGCAGCATTTCTTTTAACTGTCCCTGTTCTTCGGGAGATAAAGCCTGGAAAATTTCCTCCGCATGCGGCTTTGATCCTTCTGTTTTTTCCGCCTCAGCGGCCGCTTTCCCCGCGTCCGTGAGACGAAGAATCATTTTGCGGCGGTCACTCTCGTCCTTTTCTTTTACAAGAAAGCCCTTTTCCTCCAGCTTTGCAAGAATTTCGCTTAAGGACCCCGGTTCGATTCCAAGCCGCTCCTGCAGCGCCCTCTGGCTCATCTCTGGATTTTCCAGCAGAATGCCCAGTATCCGGTTCTGTCCTCTCTGTCGCCCGCTTTTGCGCTCCGCAATATATCCGCAGCGGATAAGAAGCTCCTGCAGGGAAGCCTCCTCTATCTGAAATCCTTCCATACGTCCGTGATAGCCGTGTCTGCCGTGATGCTCCCCCCGCACACAATCATCGTTTATCTCACATTTTCTCATTCGGAATTCCTCTTTTCCTTATTATTTCGGTACCTTGAAATCATCTTATCATTTCCTCCGTAATTTGTCAAGGTGCCTAATCATTTTTCAAAAAAAAAAACGGAGAATCATCCAATTCCCCGTTTCTGCCCTTTGCAATAATACGCATCCTTTTTATGTGAGGCATGTTTTCAATACCTCTTTCAGCGCGTCCTGCTCTCCCTGCGACGCACGCATTTCCAGACTCCAGTCAAGATCGCGGTATTTTTCGCAGCGCGCATCCTCCTTTAAAAATCTTTGCATATTTTCCAGCATGTCCATGCTCCAGACACTGCTGTCTATCTGCGCCGTCGTATAAACGCCCCTCTCTATCATTTCAAAGCCAAAAATATCCTTAGCATGCGTTTTTTCTGCGCTGTTGATCACTTCTGCCACCAGATGGCATGGGATAAACAAAACTCCGCTGTCTGTTCCCATAACCACATCGCCCGGAAGACATACCCCCTGCCCGATTCTGCAGGCGCTATTATAGCCGGTGATCACACACTCCCGGATCGGTGTCGGATCAACGCCGCGGTAAAATACCTGTGTTCCTATTTTTTTCATCTGTTCAATGTCCCGGATGCCGCCCCAGATCACCGCTCCGCCGCGTTTTGTCTGTGCCGCGATCGCAGTAGTCAGATTCCCGCCGATAAAGGTTCCGTTGAAAATCTTATCATACATGTCTGCAACCAGCACATCCCCTTCCACCAGGCCGTCTACTACCCACTGATTGCACATACCCTTCCAGTTTTTCTGTTCGCCCGTTGATTTTACAACAGAAAATAAATCCGGTCTTGTCGGCATAAAGGTGCATGTCACTGCACGTCCTACCAGCTTCTGTCCGCCGTGAAGCATCTTCATCCCGCCTTCAAACTGGAAATGATAACCCTTGATATAAAGTGGAAGCCAGATTTCCTCAAGTGTCATTGTCCTTAGCTTTTCCAGGTATTTCTCCTCCACCTTCGGTCTGCCGTCTGCAAAGCGCTCTCCGTGCCACTCCTGCGTCAAAGCAATTATTTCATTCCTGTCATTTAATATCACGTCTTCTTCTCCTACTGTTTTTGTTGTTTTGTTACTGTTCAGGTCAGGACTTTGCATTCACTGCGACGCGCAGCTAGTCCTGTGGGCAAAGTCCGTAAGAAAGTGATACAGGTGTGAGCAAATCCCATTCGCGGAGCGAATTTTAAATGGATTTGCGAATGTTACTGTGAACGACGTGAACAGTAACTCGGCGATGCTATCATAACAGGCAGAAGATGATTTATGGGGCTGAGCAGGAATTCTATCTTGCATCAGCCCTGTTTTTGCGCTATACTCAAACATATTTGTGGAATGCGCAGCAATCCGGTATCATGGGGAGAGGGATGGAGGAACATATGGAACCGATTATCAAAATCGAACATCTGGAAAAAGAATTTAAGCTGAAGGAGATGGACGTTCACGCTCTGCGGGACGTCAGCCTGGATATCTATAAAGGCGACATTTATGGCATCATCGGTATGTCCGGCGCGGGAAAGAGCACGCTTGTGCGCTGCCTGAATTTCCTGGAGCGTCCGACTGCCGGGACGGTGACGGTAAATGGAAAAGATCTTGCAAAGCTCTCGGAAAAAGAACTGCGCGAGGCGCGCAAGGATATCGGAATGATCTTCCAGCATTTCAATCTGCTCATGCAGCGCAGCGTCATTGATAATGTCTGCTTTCCGCTGGAGATCGCCGGGATGAGCAGGGCGCAGGCGCGCAAAAAGGCGATGGAGTATCTGGAAATCGTCGGTCTTGCGGAAAAGGCGAAGGCATACCCGGTGCAGCTTTCCGGCGGACAGAAGCAGCGTGTGGCGATCGCCCGCGTGCTCGCCTCCGATCCGAAGATTTTGCTCTGCGACGAGGCGACCAGCGCGCTCGACCCGCAGACCACAAAATCTATCCTGCAGCTTTTGAAGGAGATCAATCAGAAGTACGGAATTACGATCGTTGTCATCACGCATGAGATGGCGGTCGTACAGGAAATCTGTACGCACGTCGCTATCATCGACCAGGGAAATCTGGCGGAGCACGGCACTGTGGAGGAAATTTTCCTTGCGCCGAAATCGCGCGAGGCGAAGCGCCTGATTTACCAGGGCTATGAGAAGGTAGCGGAGATGAAGGGCAAACGCTGCGTGCGCATTGTATTCTCGGAAAATTCGTCCTTCGAGCCGGTGATCAGCAATATGGTGCTGGCGTTTAAGGCGCCGGTGAACATTCTCTATGCCAACACAAGGGACCTGGACGGCGTGGCAAAGGGCGAGATGGTTCTGCAGCTTCCGGAGGACGAGGAGCTTGGGCGCAAGATGATCGCATATTTAAAGAGCGCAAGATTAACGGTGGAGGAGCTGGAAGGTTATGTTGACTGAAAAAGAAATTATGATGATTGTTGAAGGAATCGGCGGAACACTCTGGATGGTGCCGGCTTTCCGTT
>CAJKKX010000058.1 GCA_905200565.1 uncultured Lachnospiraceae bacterium | reverse complement strand
AGAAAGCCCTGGAATCCCTGCGCGGAAAATTCGAGGAAGTCAAATCCTCCATCGAACAGAGCATGGACGTCAACATGTTCGAAAAATTCAACGGCGGGGAAACGTACGATTTAGATACCCTGAGCGACAACCTTGAAGGGCGAAGGAAAGCGATGGAAAACTGGGAAGAGAACATGCGGACGCTGGCCGGGGAGATCGGCGGGAACATGAACACACAGTTTTTCGATGAGCTTCTGGAAATGGGGCCGGACCAGGCGGCGAACTTCGTCCAGCAGTTAGTAGATAACCTGAACAACGAAGGCGGGGAAGAACTGAAAAGGCTGGCAGACCAATGGGCGGGGGCACTGTCTGACAGGGAAACCTATGCAGAAAATCTTGCAAATCTCCAGTCCCTGTTTAAAACCGCTATGGGCGAGATGTCAAATTCTACAGAGCTTGACTATTCCAACCTGGAGAAATCCCTTGAGGGCGCGGCGTCAGCAGCAGCAGACGGCGGGCAGATGATCTCGGATGAGATAAAAGATGCTTTTCTCCAGACGGTAGAGGCGGCGAAGCAGTTCGGCGCAGAGATCCCGGAAGGACTCGCAGATAAGATCGCATCCGGGGAGGTATCTATTGAAGAGGCGATCGCCCAGATGAAAGGGAGTATGGCGGCACAGCTTGACTTCCTGACGGAGCTTGCCGGGGAAGTGGGAATCGAGATCCCGGAAGATATCCGGAATGGAATCTTAAACGGCGGCGAAGAAGCCGTGCGTGCAGTCGCAAAGCTCCAGGACATGATACTGAAAGAACAGGGGAAATCAGAAAAGGAGTTCAAAGAGAGCGGAAAGAAAAATACAAAAGCCGTAGGAGCCGGAACCGAAGAGGCGAAATCAGAAGTCGTCAGCAAGTCAGACGCCGTTATGGACCAGGCGGCGGAGGCGGCAGGCAGCCACTACATGCAGTTCCGGGAGGTAGGAGAAAACATGATGGCGGGCGTGGCGGCAGGGATGCACAGCAATTCCAACCTGGTCTACAGGGCGGTGGAGAGAGTTCTGACGGAGGCAAAGAGAAGGGCAAACAAAACCACAGAGTCACGAAGCCCGTCCCGTGTATGGAGAAACCAGGTAGGCGCTTACATGTCCCAGGGACTTGCGCTCGGAATCCTGGACGGAGAAAAGGACGTCGTGTCCGCTTCCGTAGGACTGGCCAGAAGCGCGTTGCAAGGGACGCAGGAAGAGCTTGACATCCATTCTCCAAGCGGGGCGTTCAAAAAGCTGGGTGATTACGTTGCAAAGGGTCTGGGAATCGGGATAAAGAACAGTAAAGGATACCCCGTGCAGGCAGCGAAAAATATGGCGTCCGAAGTTTATAAGACGTCGGAAGAATGGATTGCAAGATACTTAAAAAGCCATAACGTCGCGATCGAGCAGGAAAAGAAACTCTGGAAAGAGCTGGCGAAGGTCGTAAAAAAAGATTCGGCGTCTTACAAAGAAGCCCTGAAGAATGCGGCAGTGAACGACAAGTTCATGAAGGAAGTCAGGCAAAAAATTAAAAAGTCCTTTGGCGTGTCGGAATACACCAAAAAAGGAAAGCAGACGGTAAAAAAGAGCGCAGACGCTTATTACAGCGACCTTACCAAAGCGGCAAAGAAATACGTTGAAAATAAGGCGGCGGTAGACAATATAACGCTCCGGCAGCAGAAATACGTCTGGCAGCAGCTAAAAAAGAGCGTCAAGAAAGGCACACAGACCTATGCGGATGCGGCAAAAAAGATCAAGGAAATCAACAAGGCCATCAAAAAAGAAATAAAAAACAGCGGCGACACGGTGGAATACGGCGTTTCAGGCTCCGGGCTTGACCTGTATAAATCGTTTTACAAAGTCTCAGCCAAAGCGGAAATAGAATACTGGCAGCAGGTGAAGAAGAGCGGCGGCCTTACGGTGTCCCAGAAGCTGGAGGTCGAAAAGAAGATCTTCGAAGCGCAGGAGAGCTATAACGAGCAGCGGAAAGCACTGGAGGACGAATATTATGAAAAATGCCAGGAAGTAAACGATAAGCTCAAAGACGACATCAAAGACCTCACGGATGAATACGAGAACGCTTTCGAAGAGAGAAAATCGGCAATCAAATCCGCTTTCGGGCTGTTTGACGGGTTCAAGAGCGAGGCGGACGCGCCGGAAGTCATTCTGGCCAACATGCAGTCACAGGTGACCGGGTACGCCCTCTGGATGGAACAGTTGGAAGAGCTGGAGGGGAAACATATCCTGAATGATTCTTTCCTGGAAGAGCTGCGGGAAATGGGACCGGCAGCGGCGGCAACGATCCTCTCCCTGAATACAGCGACAGAGGAAGAGCTAAAGGCCATGAACAGACTGTACGAGGAAAAGGACAGGCTGGCAGAGGCGCAGGCGGCGAAAGAGACAGAAGCCCTCCGGGCGGAAACGGAAAAGAGGATAAAGGAAATCACGGAGGAGGCGCAGAAACAGCTTGACGCATATAAGACGGAATACCAAAAAGCATCTGCGGAGCTTTCCGCCGCCATTTCAGAACCATTACAGGAACTTGCAAAGAAGGCCACAACGCTTGGGGAGGACGCAACGGCCAAGCTCATCCAGGGATTTAAGAAGCAGGCAGAATCAAAAAAGACAAAGACAGAGCTGAAAGGAATCCAGTCCACCATAGCGGACGGCATAGGAGACCTCCCGGCAAAGGGAAAGGCCATAGGAAAGGACACGCTTTCGGGAATCTTAAAGGGGCTGTCAAACAAGCTGGAGATCAAGAAAGGCGCAAAATCCTTTGTAGAGGAGCTGGAGGAGGCCATAAAGAAAGAAGCGGGCATCGCTTCCCCGTCCAGAAGGTTCCGGGACGTGGTAGGGAAACAGATTCCGGCTGGCGTGGCGCAGGGAATCAAGGACGGGACGAAAGAAGCGGCGGACGCCGGGGCAGACATGGTAGGCACGATGCTGGAACAGGCAGCAGAACAGACCAGACGGCAGCAGGACGCTTTATCGGAATATACAGCGAACCTGAACACCAGCGCAGGGATTCACGCCCTGAATAAGCTGACCGCCGCACCAGTCCCGCAGACGCCGAATGTCACGGTCAATAACTCCGGCGTGGCGGAAATGCTCGGCGGATTGATGGCGGAAATGCGGGCAATGCGTGAGGAAATCCGGTACATGAAAGTCGTGCTGGATACCGGGGAGTTTGTCGGTGCGGTCGCCCCGGCGATGGGGGATGAGCTGGCGAGACAGACGATGCGGTTTTAGCCGGGTGAGATTGCACCGCTCAGAAATGGGCGGTGTTTTGTATGCTGCAAAAATGCAGCAGGAAAGGAGAGGATACACATGGCTACAGAGATGCTTGTAAACGGCGTAAATATTTCAACGTGCAATGCAAAATTTTGGAGTATCACGCCAGCGGCACGGACAGTGACAAATGCGACGGAAATACTGGACGGCGCGTCCATGCCCGTTATGATGCCACCGGCATTCGGGACGAAAGAATACACGCTGAAATTAAATGTTTACGGAGAAGGAAGGAAAGAGATATGGGAAAACGTAAGCAGGCTGTTACAGTTGTTTTCGGAAGTCGTAGACGTAAGCATCAGCGGCTTTTCAGATAACGGGAACCAGCGTTTCTTTAAACTCTCGCTCACAAAGGTAAGCCAGGAGGAATACGGCCCCAGAAAGGGAAGGTGGGACGCCCTGACCCTGTCATGCACGGGGTACGAGTATGGGCGGAAGGCTTACCTGTGGAGCCCGTGCCTCCAACTGAATAAAAGCGGGAACGGGGGAATCCTGTACGAAGATTATATAGAAAATATGACAAACGAATTTCATGCAGGGCAGACGCAGATGGCAACGGCCCCAGTACTTGTAGATGTAATCATCAACCAGGGGAAAATGTGCAGTGATGCGGAGGAAGCGGGCGTAGCTCCTGAGGTACAGGGAAAGAATTACGCCCTGCACGCAAACATCCGCATCTCAGGGCTTTGCAGGAATTCCGCCGGAAAAGACGCTGGGGACATGACGATAGACGTCAGGGAGCACATGGAGCCGGACGGGAATTATGCAGGGAGAGGAATTACGCATATAGAAATCGAGGGGAAAACCGGAAAGCTAAAAGAGAATACGGCAAATGCAGAAGGGAACTGGGGGAGGCTGGAATACAGTATGCCGTCACAGTTAAAAGCAGGATTTCCGGGGCAGAAAATCCGGGTAGAGATCGACAACCCGGATAAGACCACGATCTACAGGCAGCAGGATATTTATGTTGTCTTAGGGCTTACACCCGTTTATCTGTAGAAGGAGGGACGCCATGAAGGTTTATGATCAGACAGGAAACATTTTCAAACGCTTTGCATTCCAGAGGAAAGACTTCAAAGTAGAGGAAAAGCTGGATAACGGCATGATAAAAAGACAGCTTAGCTTCACGTATCCGCTGGAGGACGGGCGCATCTTCTGTGAGGAACTGATTACATACGAGGGGGAGCGTTACCGCGTAAAAGAAGCCCCTGTCAAGGGGCGGTACGGCTCTGTCGTGGCCGCACAGGACACGGACGCATTGTCAGGACATTGCATTGAGAATTTCGCCGCATCGGGGATGACACTGGAAGCGTGTGTCGGGGCGGCTCTGGAGGGAACCGGATGGACGTACAGGAACTTTTCAGCGGACAATCTGGAGACACGGAACATCACGGAAAATAATACGGACAGTATGAAGGTACTGGAAAGGATTGCAGAAATCTTCTGGGTAGAGATGGCTTTCCTCACCGCATCAAAGACTGTGCGCTTGTATAGCAGGGCAGGGAACCGGGACAGTCCGGCACGCTTTATAAAAGGGTTTAACCTGAAATCCCTGGAGGTCAAAACGGATACGCACGATTTCTATACGCGCATCTATCCGATCGGGAAAGACGGGATACGGATTGGAGCAGTAAACGGAAATAAGGATTACCTGGACAACACAAAGTATTCCGGTATCATCCGGGGAATCATCTGGGAGGATACCAATTATACGGATGCCGAAGGGCTAAAACGTGCGGCGCAGAAGAAGCTCGAAGAGCTGTCCGTCCCAAAGACCACTTACACGGCGCAGGTGCTGGACGCAGCAAATATCCAGGACGGATATGAGGACTTCCGTTTCGGTCTGGGGGATGAAGCGGACGTCATTGAGCCGGATTTGGAAGTAAAGGCCAGGGAGCGGATCGTCAGCATCACACGCTATCCCGACCACCCGGAGAAAAACACGGTGCAGCTCGCAAACCGAAGCACCAGCTTTTCCGACATGCAGAAAAAGCTCATGGCCGCCGCTGAGAGCGTGGGGAACACGTCAAATGGGAAATTTATCATAGGAAGCAAAGTAGAGGGGCTAACGGCGCAGCAGGTGGGAGGGCTGGAAATCTACTATACAGGGGCAATCACAAATCTGGAAATAGATGATATATGCAAATAGAGGAGGAAAAAAGAATGGCAAACACATATTTAGACAGCAACGGAGTATCCCATTTCTGGGAGAAGATCAAATCAAAGTTCGTGCCAAAGGAGACAGGCAAAGGGCTGAGCACGAATGACTATACGACAGCGGAAAAAAATAAGCTGGCCGGGATAGAGACCGGGGCGCAGAAAAACCAGGCGGCGTACGCACGTATACAACTGGGGACGGGGATAGGAAGCGCTGTACTGGAAGCCGCTGCGCCGGAAGCCACTCTGATCCTGCGAGGGATGTATAATAATGCCGTGCAAGTGTACGCAATGGGAGATAATGAAGTGGTAATCAGTGCAGACACGGCTACGCAGTCAAATGATGGAGCGATGTCCGCGGCGGACAAAATAAAGCTCGACGCTTTCCAGGAAGCATCAAAATACGCCCTGAAAACCGACATCACGGGCGTATATAAGTACAAAGGGACAGTAGGAACCTCATCAGACCTGCCGTCCAGCGGACAGGAAAAAGGGGACGTCTACAATATTGAAGCAGCTTCCACTTACGGGGCGGCGGGGACAAATGTCGCCTGGGACGGTGAGAAGTGGGATTCGCTTGGAGGTATGTTTTCCGTGGAAGCGATGACGAATGCGGACATTGACAGTATCTGCGTGTAAAGGGGTGGAAACATGGCGAAGTATCTGGATGAAGTCGGCCTGCGGAGGGTCTGGAGTTATATGAAATCCTACGTAGACTACAAACTCGGAACGGCGGATAAACTTACGACCGCAAGGGCGATCGACGGCGTTGCTTTTAACGGCACGGCAAACATCAGCCATTATGCGGCGTGCAGTACATCAGGGAGCACGGCGGCGAAAACGTGCAGCATCACCGGTTTTTCACTGGTGACAGGGGCGAGGGTGATGGTGCGCTTTGCGAATGCGAACACAGCGAACCACCCAACGCTGAATGTGAACAGCACCGGGGCGAAATACATTTACTATAAAAGTACTTACATTCCAAAGGACGGCATAAAAACGGGGACGGTACTGGAATTGGTCTACAGCGGAAGCTACTGGTACGTCGTGGGGGATTTGACAGGGTATTTGACAGACACGCTTACCAGTCCCGTATCCCTGTACACTTCCGCGACGGGCATATATGCTGATGCGCTCACGACGTGGGCTTACACGACAATATCCGGGCTTTCAGACTGGAAGGAAGTCCGGATGTGGATAGAAGTCGGGGACGGCATGCGGGGCTATTGCATCTTCAATAGGAGCCATAATGAGATATGCGCAAGCGGCTATGCCAGCGCAGCCTATAATGGAGTGATGCGTGTAATGTGTGATTTCACAAACAACAGAGTAGGCATTTATGTGAGCAACAAGGCAGGCTGGGGCTTTGCCAGCCTGCGGGTGCTGTCCGTGGAGGGGCTTGTGAGAAATACATAAGGAGGAACATATGAGGATCAGGGACGGACCATAAAATTAAAACAGATTAGTTATTTACAAAACGTATCGTAACGCTCATTTCCGGGCGTTATTTTTTATTCCGGCGAAATGCCGGGGAAAGGAAAAGAAAATATGATTATTACAGGAATGGCTCATTATGAGAGCGTGTGCAAAAGAAAGCTCGTTGAGTGGTATCACAAAAATAGGCCAGAAGTAGAAATTGACTTGAGTAATATATTTATCGTCTGGTCTTGCAAAACTCTCCAGAATTACAAGTGTCTTGCATCAACTACGATCAGTGGTGATGGTATCTATGCAGAATACACTTATAACGGTGATAAACAGGAGTTGTACGAGGATGTGTACGGCAAGCTTACAAATGCTTGCCATACAGAGGAATAACCGGGAAACCGGAGAAAGGAACAGGAAAAGAAAATGAATGCAAATCATATCAAGGCCGTTTTTTCAGCGGTATTCGGTTTTTTGACGTCCCTTCTTGGGATTCTCGCATTGCCTGTCGTGCTTATGGTGTCCTGCAACGTGATTGACTATATCACAGGTCTTATGGCATCGGACCGACGGGGACAGGAAATTACATCTTATAAAGGGCTTCGGGGCATCCGAAAGAAAGTGTGTATGTGGCTCTTAGTTGTTGTAGGAGCCATCATTGACCAGCTCCTGCTGTATGCTTCGGCCACAGTTGGGGTAGAGCTTCCGTTCACCTTCCTGGTGGCGTGTATTGTAGCACTATGGATTATCTGCAATGAGATCATCAGTATTCTTGAGAATATCAAGGATATGGGGGTTCCAATCCCTGCATTTCTTGAACCACTGATTAAGAACATCAAATCGCAGGTGGAGTCGATGGGGGAGCAGCAGGCAGGGAATATTGAAGAGAAAGACAGAGAAGGCGAGTAGACATGGGAGATACGGAGTTTTAAATCAATCAGAGGGCGGCTATCCGCCCTCACCGTATGCTGCGTTTTTGCAGCATGTATATGAATATCAAGATTTGAAATAGGAGGGAAATAAAATCATGAATTTTGCAAATGCAATAGAAGCATTAAAGACAGGACATAAAGTAAAGTTACCATCATGGGCAGGATATTGGGAGAAAGACGGCGATACCGTAAAAATGTACTGCAAGGACGGCAGGGTGCTTGACATCAGAGAAACAGAGGACGTGTTTTACACACTTACAAATATCGCTTCTGATGAATGGGAAGTTGTCGGCGAGTGCGACATTGATTTGAACATCCATACAGTCAGATTCGGCGAAGCGTTACGGCTTTTGAAGCAGGGAAAAAGAATGACACGTAAAGGCTGGAACGGCAAGGGGTTGTCCGTAGTTTATCAGAAAGGTTACCCGCAGGGGATTTCGTGTAACAAGCAGACTGCCGAAGCGTGGGGCATGAATGAGGGTGATTTGTTCAAGTGTGAGCCGTATTTGCAGATCAGCACCGTGGACGGCTCTCATGCTATGTGGGTTCCGTCAATCCGTGACTGCCTGGCTGACGATTGGGAAATCGTGGAGTAAACTACTTATACACCGATAGCGAAGTTTGAGATTGGAGGAAGATAAATTGAAATATTCAGAAGAAGATTTAAAAGATTTTGAAAAAACAATGAGACCGGCGGTAGAGTGGTTACAGAAACATGGATGCCCGTATGACAAAGTAATTATCCAGCAGGATAGAGTGGAGCTTGTTAGAGGAGAAATGGCTTTCCCTGTAAAGGCGCCGGATTAGAAGAGTAGCCTATTTCTGAAATAATCAAAGAAGGCGCTGCAAAAATGCAGCAGAAAAGGAGAAACATATGACACATAAAATCACAAATGTAATCAGCAACAGAAATGTCCCGTGCTGGGGCAACCAGAAGAAATACATTGCTGTCCACTATCTGGGGACGACCGGGCAGGGCTATGACCTGGCCCCGGATGGATGCGGCGCACACTTCTACATCTTCCGGGATGGAACCATTTACCAGCGTTGCAGCCTGGATGCGGTGCCGTGGGCAGTAGGGACGGCAGGCTACTACAGGCAGAAACACCCATACGCCAGAAACAGCAATACGGTCAGTATCGAAATGTGCTGCGGCTGTGATGGGGATTCCACCAGTGCAGAAGATAAGAGATGGTATTTCACCACAGAGACACAGGAAGCATGTGCATGGCTGGTAGCCAGACTCAGGCGGGAACTTGGCATTCCGTCCGGAAATGTGCTCAGACATTACGACATTGTAAATAAGACCTGTCCTGCTCCTTATGTGCATAACAACAAGTACCGGACAAGCTGGACGTGGACGGAGTTCAAAAAGCGGGCGGAGGAGTATTATAACGCCGAAAAGAAACCGGAACTCAAAGCCGGAATGAGAGTGAAGCTGAAACAGGATATCGCCATCCGTGACGGCGTGTCTACGAAGTTCCAGCAGGCAGGATATGTCAAATACACGGAGCTTTCTGCATCGGCAAAAAAGAAGTGCAAGCGCATCGCCGGGAACAAAGCGAAGCTGAAAAAAGGGACAGTAGTAGAGATTAAAAGTGTAACAAAAGCATGGGACGGGACTATCTGGGTTCAGATCAA
>CAJKKX010000057.1 GCA_905200565.1 uncultured Lachnospiraceae bacterium | reverse complement strand
GGGAAAGTTTTCATACCCTTTATTACCTGCGGCGACCCGTCTTTGGAGACCACGGAGCAGTTGGTTTATACAATGGAAGAAAACGGGGCGGATCTGATCGAGCTTGGAATTCCGTTTTCCGATCCGACGGCGGAAGGGCCTGTGATTCAGGCCGCCAGCGCGCGGGCTCTTGCAGGCGGGACGACGACGGATAAGATTTTTGATATGGTAAGAAGGATTCGAAAAAAGACGGATATCCCTATGGTGTTCATGACCTACGCCAATGTGATCTTTTCTTATGGAACGGAAAAGTTCATAAGCACAGCGTCCGGGCTTGGCATGGACGGTTTGATTCTTCCTGACGTTCCTTATGAAGAAAAGGAAGAATTTGACGGGCTGTGCAGGCAGTATGGCCTGGACTTCATCTCTTTGATTGCTCCGACGTCCCATGAGAGGATTTCGATGATTGCAAAGGAGGCCAGCGGATTTGTGTACTGTGTTTCCTCACTGGGAGTCACAGGGGTACGTTCGGACATCACCACGGACATTGGTGCTATGATAGAGCTTGTGAAGCAGGCAAAGGACATTCCCTGCGCCGTGGGATTCGGTATCTCCACGCCGGAGCAGGCCAGGAAAATGGCTGCTTCGTCGGATGGAGTGATCGTAGGCTCCGCAATCGTAAGGCTCTGTGAGAAATACGGGGAGGACTGTGTGCCCTATGTGGCGGCATATGTAAAAGAAATGAAAGAAGCGGTGCAGGCGGTATAACAGGGAGAAGAAGCTGCCGCAGGATCAGGCGATTCTGCGGCAACTTTTTCATGCACAGGAGAGCGCTTCATGAGAAACAGAATGAGAAAATTTTACCAAATATTTGCGGATTTTTGCGGATACATATGTTGAAGATTCCAAAAACGTTTGTTATACTGAAAATAATAGAAAAAGGTCAGGAGGTACATATGAGAGGGAAGTTTTGGAAGAGGACGCTCAGCGTCCTGCTGGCATTGCTGATGACATTTACGGCAGTGCCCGTGACTGCGGGAGCAGAGGAAAAAGAGGCAGAAACGCTGGTGAACATTGCGGGGGAGGCAGAAGTTTCTATTTGCAGTACGCCGCCGGATGCAAACCCGAAGGACAATGTAAAAGACGGAAACTGGAACACGATAGCCGGTTTATACAAAGGGACAATTACGGGATATGAGGCGCAGTATCCTTCGCAAGAGGCGCCCTATAATCAGCCGTGGCTTCAGATGGATTTTGCGGAGGCGAAGAGCAACGTGAAAAAGATCGTACTGGGTACGCTGAAAGCAGATAATGCGAATCAGGTGGATGCGTATCAGTTTACCTGCACGGTTTTTGCAAAGAGCAGCGAAGAAGGGACGTACAACGAGATTGGAGCGTCAGTTCTGAAGCGTTCGGATACTGCGGAAAACAGCGCGTGGACGCTGGAGCTGGAGACCCCGCTCACAGTGAAATCACTGGTTGTCCGGCTGGGAAATGGGAAAGGCAATGGCTGGCCGCTTCTGACAGAGGTTGAGATTTATCAGGATCAGGCAAAGACAGAGGAAGTTCTGGTAAATGTAGCTCCGGAAGCGGCGGCAGTATCCATTCAGAGTGCGGAAACAGCGAATCCAAAGAAGAATGTCAATGACGGGAACCGCGCATCCGTTGCAGGTCTGTACAGAGGAAGCATAACAGATTATCAGAATGCCTGCGCAGGACAGGAGGAGCCGTATGACCTTCCGTGGATTCAGTTGGACTTTGCGCAGGCAAAGGAGAATATCAGAAAGATCATCGTCGCCACGCTGAAAGCGGATAATGCGAATCAGGTTGATACATATCAGTTTACCTGCACGGTTTATGCAAAATCCGGTGACGATGCGGCCTGGGAACCGCTGGGGGAACAGACGCTGAAACGTTCCGATACGGAAGAAAACAGCATGATTACCCTGGATTTGTCAGATGCGCCGAAAACAGTGAAATCTTTGGTCGTAAGACTGGGAAATGCAGCAGGAAACGGCTGGCCGCTTTTGAACGAGGTGGAAATCTACCAGGGGCAGACAAAAACAGAGGAGCCTGTGGAGAACCTGACCAATGTTGCGTCAGAAGCGACCTTTACGGTTCCGTCGTCACAGGGCTCCAGTACGCCGGATAAAATGGTGGACGGAAATCCGTCTACCCTGTGGATCAACAACGGCGCAAACTGGCCGTGCACGGTAGAGATCCAGCTTCCGGCGGCAAATACAAAATGTGTAAAAAAGGTAGTTCTGAAATTCGAGAGCCATGCGGACCGCAGCATGGATGTCAGCCTGAAATATGCGCTCAATGGCGTGACGAGCGATCTGATTGCCGTAGATGGTTCGGAAAAGACCGCGATTCTAAGCGAGGGCTATGAGTATGTGTTTGAATCGCCCCAGGCAATGTCTCATCTGTATGTGACGCTGGCAAATCCGCTGACCGGCGGTGCGGCAGGTCAGTTCTGGCCTGCAATCGCAGAAGTGGAAGTTTATGTGGATAATGGCGTGGAAGAGGTTGTGAACCTGGAAAATATTGCGGCGACCAGGCAGCAGCAGGTCACGATGGAGGAGAGCGTGAATGAATCAGCGGATAAATACCGTGTGGTAGACGGAGACTTCACGACATCCGCGCCGCTGCATACAAAGACCTTTTCAGAAATTGAGGCGGAAAACGGTACGCTGCCTTTCGTGGAGGTGCGGCTGGATGTAGACCAGAAAATCCGCCAGTTTGTTCTTGGCATGAAAGAGGATGCGTCCGGCGCTGCATATGACTTTACCATTTATGGAAAGAAGAGAGGAAGTTCCGAATATGCGGAGATTACCTCCGGCAGTATTGGTACGTCGTCCGAAAACAACAATACGCAGATTTCCGTGAGTGATCTGACGGAGCTGAATACCAAAGAAGTAGAATACCAGACCTTAAAGGTCGTTTTTGCAGCGGGGAATGAAGCGGCAAAGTCAGTCATTCCTCAGCTTTCGGAGTTCCAGCTTCTTGCCAACGAAGCGGCGCTGAATGAAGCGGATCTGGAAAACATTGCGTGGAAAACTACAGCGCTGCACACAAACTACAATCAGGATACGGTGGAGAGAATCGTAGACGGAAACAAGACGAATACCTGGACGGCGAAACAGTATCCGGCCTATGTCGATATTGGTCTGGATGGAGAATACAGCCTGTCAGAAATAGAAGTTTATACGCCGTCTCAGGGGTATTCCCAGTATTCCCTGTACTATAGTAAGGATGGACAGAATTATTCGAAACTCGCGGAAAAGACAAGTAAGGATTCCTGCCCGGCGGAGGGAGAGGTTTATCCGGCGAATGGCGTGACGGCAAGCAGTGTGAGAATCCTGCTGGAATATCATTCGGAAAATGAAAAAGCGGTTTTAAATGAAATCCGTATCAAAGGAAACCGAATTGGCGATGCAAAGAAAGCAGTATTTGCGGCGCCGGTTGCCTATGCAGATTCCGGCTATGATGTGGATGTGACGGCGCAGGATACGATAGAGGAAGTAAAAGGGATTATCAGCCGGAACGTGGGGGCTGCCTATACAGACTGGTTTACCTTTGTACTGGGTGAGGAAGGAACGTATGATTATTATGAGATTGAAGATGCTCCCGACGGCAAAATCCAGATTACCGGAAATGACGGCGTATCTCTTGCCTCCGGTTTAAACTATTATCTGAAATATTATTGCAATGTATCGATCACCCAGGTGGGAAATCAGGTGAAGATGCCCGCCGCAGTCGTGCCTGTGGGTGCAAAGGTGCATAAAGAGTGCAAGGTTCCTGTGCGTTATGCGTATAACTATTGTACGATGTCCTACTCTATGCCGTTCTGGGGTGAGAGTGAATGGCGCAAAGAGCTGGACTGGCTCGCTTTAAACGGAGTGAACCTGGTTCTTGACATTACCGGGCAGGAAGAAGTGTGGAGAGAATTTTTGGATACCCTGGGATACAGCCATGAGGACATTAAAGATTATATTGCAGGGCCAGCCTATTATGCGTGGGCGTATATGGCGAATCTGTCCGGATACGGCGGTCCGGTGCATGATTCCTGGTTCACTTCCAGAACGGAGCTTGCACGGAAAAACCAGTTGATTATGAGAAAGCTTGGTATGCAGCCGGTATTACAGGGATACAGCGGGATGGTACCTGTGGACATCGCGCAGAAAGCAAAGGGAGATTATGCGCTTGGAAGCAGCGACGTCATTGCGCAGGGAGGATGGTGCTCCTTCCAGCGGCCGTATATGCTTCGGACGACGACCGCCGCATATCAGAAGTATGCGAAGCTGTTTTATCAGTGCCAGGAGCAGGTATACGGAAAGGTATCGGATTATTATGCGACAGACCCCTTCCATGAGGGAGGAAATACAGGCGGCATGAATACAGCGGACGTCAGCCGGAATGTGCTGGCGGCGATGATGGAGTATAACCCTGAAGCCGTCTGGGTCATTCAGTCCTGGCAGGGAAATCCTTCCAATGGGCTTTTAAGCGGTCTGGAGGGGAACCGGGAACATGCGCTGGTTCTGGATCTGTATGCGGAAAAGACTCCGCACTGGAATGAAACGAATGCCAATAAATATGGAGGCGGCAATTTCGCAAATACGCCGTTCGTATATTGTATGCTAAATAACTTTGGCGGACGTATGGGGCTGCACGGACATATGGATAATATCGTAAGCGGCGTGGTAACGGCTGCGAACACTTCCCCGGTCATGTCCGGTATCGGAATCGCGCCGGAGGGGTCGCAGAATAACCCGGTGCTCTATGATCTGCTGTTTGAAACTATGTGGTGTGAGGATGCCAGTCAGGATTTAACAGAAATTAACACGGAAGAATGGCTGAAGAAATATGTTACCCGCCGTTATGGAGCGGAGAGTGAAAACGCATATCAGGCGATGCGGATTCTGGAAAATACCGTATATAAGGCGTCTTTCAACAATCTTGGACAGGGAGCCCCGGAGTCTTATGTCAATGCACGACCGAATACCAGCATTAGTGCGGCGTCCACCTGGGGAAATGCGGTCATTAGTTATGACATGGCGGAACTGGAGAAGGCGGCAAAGCTTCTTTTACAAGATTATGAGCAGTTGAAAGACAGCGATGGATATTTGTATGATCTGGCTGATATTTTAAAACAGGTATTATCCAATACCGCACAGTCCCGTCACAGCCAGATGGTAGCTGCGCTGAACGCAGGAGATCTGGAAGCATTTACGGCAGCTTCTGACGAATTCCTTGCGCTGATTGATAAAGTAGAAGAAGTACTGGGTACAAGAGAGGAATTTCTTCTGGGAACCTGGGTGGAGCGGGCGAAAGCGCTGGCGGATGGAGCGGATGAATTCTCGAAAGATCTGTATGAATTTAACGCAAAGGCTCTGGTAACGACCTGGGGCGCATATCCACAGGCGGAGTCCGGCGGACTGAAAGACTATTCGAACCGCCAGTGGGCCGGACTGACCAGAGACTTCTATAAGGAACGCTGGAGCATGTGGATTGCCCGTCAGAAGGAAGCACTGGCCGGAAACAATCCGGGCAACATCAACTGGTTTGCGTTTGAATGGGCATGGGCAAGAGCTAATACGGAATATACCACAAAAGCATCCGGCGCGGACCTTCAGGCGCTTGGACGGGAAATCCTGAAAGATTACAGCTCGATCACTCCGGCAGCAGATGATTCGAATGATTATCCGGTGGAAAAGATGACCTTAAAAGAAATCGGGAGCCAGGAGAGCACGAAGGGCGAAGACCAGAATCTGGCGAAGTTCGTTCTGGATGGCGATACGAGTACTTACTGGCATACCAGTTGGACCAACGACGATCAGAATTCCTATGACAATCATTATCTCGTTCTGGAATTGGAGGAGGAAACAGAGCTTGCAGGTCTGCGTTACCTGCCAAGACAGGACGGCGCAGTCAATGGCATCATCACAGGGTATGAGATTTATGTGAGCAGCGATGGGGAAACGTATGAGCTGGCGGCGCAGGGAAACTGGGCCGCAGATAAAAACTGGAAGCTTACTGCCTTTTCAGAGACCAAAAAGGCAAAATATGTGAAGTTCGTGACGACAGCGGCGCAATCTGTAAATAACAATAAATTCTCCAGTGCGGCAGAGATTCGTCTGACGGTTCCCCAAAAAGAGGAGAGCGTTGGAAAGCTTGGCGGTTATACCTTAAGTCTGAAAGGCAACATTGGTATCAATTTCTATATGGAACTGAATCAGAGCGTGGCGGAGAGCGACGCCGCCTATATGCAGTTTACCCTGCCGGACGGTTCCGTACAGAAAATTCCGGCAAAAGATGCAGTAAAGACCACGATGGGAGGAAAGACCTATTATGTATTCTCCTGCGATGTGGCGGCAAAGGAAATGACAGACGAAATCCGGGCGCAGATCGTTGTGCCGGAGTATGCGGAGGATGAGACACGGTATAGCGCAGAGTATACCTACAGCGTGAAACAGTATGCAGATTACCTGTTTGCGCATAAGGATGGGAATGAAGAGTATGAAAGAGCGGCGGAGCTGATAAAATCCATGCTGAATTACGGCAGTTATGCACAGAAGTACTTCAGCCACAATGTGGACGCGCTTGCCAATGAAGCAGATTATATCACAGAAGCAGAGAAGGATGTTTCCGGGGTGACGGCGGAGCTGCTGGAGGCGTACCGCAATTCGGCAGAGCAGAAAAATGACTTTGTAAAATTTGAAGGTTCTAATCTGGTGCTGCTTTCACAGACTACGCTGAAACTGTATTTTACGCTGGACGAGACAAAAGCGGATCAGATCGTCTTTACCTGCGCCAGAGGCGGAAAAGAGCAGGAGCTGAAAAAGACAAAGTCCGGACAGTATTACTTTGTTGAAATCACAGACATAGCGGCGAAGGATCTGGATGAGGAATACACGGTAACCATCTCGGACGGGGAAACGGATTTCCAGGTAACTTACAGCGTTATGGCGTACTGCTACAATGTATTGACCAGAGAGATTACCGATCAGCGGACAAAGGAATTAAAAGATGTGATTGCCGCATTGTATCTCTATAACCAGGAAGCAAATGTGTATTTTGAGCCGTAGGAGGAGAAGCGGATGAACGAACAAAGATTAAAGAGGGTATATACGACTCCGGAAGTAAAGGTTCTTATGATTGAGAGTGAGGATATTATGCTGGGGAGCAATGAGACGCCATTTGAGCCATTCGACTTATATGATGAGCAGGAGTAAAGGTTTTATGGACAAGAAAAAGAGAAACTGCATTCTTGCGGGGGCGTTTCTTCTGGCATGTGGTCTTTTGCTGCTTTTCACTGGCAAAAGACCGCAGGAACAAAGCGCCGGACAATCGGAGCCTGAAGGAATGACAAGAGAAACAGAAGTCGTTTTCAAAGAGGAGGACAAGGGGGGAGAAGAGCGGCAGGATGAGACGTCCCCTCAGGATGAGACGTCCCCTCAGGATGGAAAGAGTGTCCCAACGGGCGAAGAGAAGCCGCAGAGTATTTCGCAGGAGGAGACGGAGATTCTTGTCACGCCGGAAGGCGACACGGTCGTGATAAAAGACAAGCCGATGGAAGAAAAAGCGAATGCAGGTACGCCAGACAAGGATCAGGGAAGGCCGGATAAGGGGGAAACAGAAATGCCAGGTACAGAGAAACCGGATGCGAGAGAGCCTGTGGATGGAGGGAGCGCAGAGCTTCCATTTGTTCCGGCACAATAGCAGGGGCGTTTTCGTTTGGCTCCAGAATTCAGTTGTGATATGGGAAAAAATAGGTTATAATACAGGTATCAGATTGATTGCGGGGATGGGTGCGGCAGCCTTCTCCGAACCGAGGATGAAAAATTAAGAAGAGGATGTGACGTGTCATGAAAAAGAGAATTGGTTTGTTAACAAGCGGCGGCGATTGTCAGGCATTGAACGCTACCATGCGTGGAGTTGTGAAAGGTCTTTCCACAAACCTGACGGATCTGGAGGTTTACGGATTTGCCGATGGCTACAAAGGGTTGATTTACGGTGATTACCGTCTCCTGACGTCTGCGGATTTTTCAGGTATCCTGACCCGCGGCGGAACGATCCTGGGAACTTCCAGACAGCCGTTTAAGCAAATGCGTGAGCCGGATGCCAACGGGCTTGATAAGGTAGAGGCGATGAAGCAGAATTTCTATAAGCTGCGACTGGACTGCCTGGTGATCCTGGGCGGAAACGGAACACAGAAAACGGCAAATCTGCTGAGAGAAGAGGGATTGAATATCATTCATCTTCCTAAGACAATCGACAATGATATTTACGGAACGGACATGACCTTCGGTTTCCAGAGCGCAGTCAATATTGCAACGGATGCGATTGACTGTATTCACACCACGGCATCCTCCCATAACCGTGTATTCGTGGTGGAAGTTATGGGACATAAGGTGGGCTGGCTGACGCTCCATGCCGGTATTGCGGGAGGCGCGGACATCATTCTGCTTCCGGAGATACCGTACGACATTGACAAGGTCGTGGAGGCGATCAACCGCAGGGCGAATGCCGGAAAGGGATTTACCATTCTGGCGGTTGCAGAGGGAGCTATTTCCAAGAAGGACGCCAAGCTTTCCAAGAAAGAACTGAAAGAAAAGATGAAGAATTACAAATATCCGTCCGTGTCCTATGAGCTGGCAGATGAGATCTTTAAGAAAACAGGTATCGAGGTGCGGGTGACTGTTCCGGGACACACCCAGCGAGGCGGAAGCCCCTGCCCGTATGACCGTGTGCTTTCCACCAGACTGGGAGCTGAGGCGGCAAAGCTGATTCTCAATAACGATTATGGTTACATGGTTGGAATCGTAAACAATAAAGTGAAAAAAGTGCCGCTGGCAGATGTGGCAGGAAAGCTGAAAATGGTTGATCCGGAACATCAGCTTATCAAAGAGGCAAAACTGATCGGCATCAGTTTCGGAGATTAACCGATGAGCTATACCGCGTTATATCGTAAATTTCGTCCTGACTCCTTCGCAGATGTGAAGGGGCAGGACCATATTGTGACGACACTGAAAAATCAGATCAGGGCTGACCGTATCGGCCATGCCTATCTGTTTTGCGGAACCAGGGGAACCGGTAAGACCACGGTGGCAAAGATTCTGGCGAAAGCCGTGAACTGCGCGCACCCTGTGGATGGAAACCCCTGCGGGGAATGCGAGACCTGCCGGGCGATCGCGGCGGGGACTTCCATGAACGTGATCGAGATCGACGCTGCATCAAACAACGGCGTGGACAATATTCGTGAGATTCGGGATGAGGTCGCGTATTCACCGACCAGTGGAAAATATAAGGTCTATATCATTGACGAGGTTCATATGCTGTCCATAGGAGCGTTCAATGCGCTCTTAAAGACATTGGAGGAACCTCCTTCTTATGTCATCTTTATTTTAGCGACGACGGAGGCGCATAAAATTCCGATTACGATTCTCTCCCGGTGCCAGAGGTATGATT
>CAJKKX010000056.1 GCA_905200565.1 uncultured Lachnospiraceae bacterium | reverse complement strand
TCCAGCAAAAAAGTGGGGAATGCAAGGCTGCCGCAGGAAAAAATAATGATTGGATAAGGAGCTTTTTCACATGAAAAACATTCTATTGATTGGCACAGGCCGCTTCGGACGGCATATCGCAGTACAGCTTTCTCAGCTGGGGCATCAGGTCATGGCTGTCGATCAGAACGAGGAGAGGGTCAATGAAATCCTGCCTTATGTGACAAATGCCCAGATCGGGGACAGTACAAACATGGAATTTCTGGTTTCTCTGGGAGTAAAAAATTTTGACGTCTGCATCGTGGCAATCGGAGATGATTTTCAGAATTCCCTGGAAACGACTTCCAATCTGAAAGAAGCGGGCGCGGCTCTGGTCGTGGCAAGGGCCGGCAGCGATATTCATGAAAAATTTTTGCTGCGCAATGGTGCGGATAAAATTCTGTATCCGGAAAAACAGCTTGCGAAATGGGCGGCGATACGTTATGCGTCAAATCACATTCTGGATTATATAGAGCTGGACGAAACACATGCGATTTTTGAGGTTTCCGTACCGAATGCCTGGGTGGGCATGAGCATCGGGGAAATTGATATTCGGAAAAAATATAACATCAATATCATGGCCGTGAAAAAAGAGGAAAAGATGAATATGTCCATTACCTCGGATACCAGGCTGACCAGGGACAATACCATGCTGGTACTCGGAGAATACAAAGATCTTCAAAAGTGTTTTCACATTTAAAGAAGAATCGAAGGAGGTGAGCTTTGATGAGAGAGGTTCTTTTAATCCTGGCCGTATTTGCCATATTTCTTTTCGGATTTTATATTATGAAACGCATGGACGCTTTCCTGGAGGAGAATTATGGCAGCATACAGAAAGAAAAGGAAGTCCAGGAGCCTTCTTTGATTATGCTTACCGGTGAAATGTCAGAACAAGAGATTGCAAAGGAGATTCGTGATTTTTCAGAAAGCCATGAAAATGTCAGGATTCTTGTTTATGGCAGCGGGAAGGAAGGTCTGTGAAAAGAATCAGGTGGTTTCTTTCCGGAAATTGTGGTACGATAGACAGAAAAAAGTACAGGTAGTGGCAGAGATGGAATTAAAAAAGAGATTTTCGCATCATATGAAGCCATCCGGAAGAGATTTACTGGTTACGCTGTTTGTCCTTGTGGGAGCGACATGTATTGGAACATTATTTTGGAGCCTGGGCTTTACAGAAGCCAATATCATAACGGTTTACATTCTGGGGGTTCTTCTGACGTCGCTTTTTACAAAAAGGCATTTTTGCAGCGTGCTCAGCTCGCTGGCGAGTGTTCTGCTGTTTAACTTTTTCTTTACGGAGCCAAGACTGACCTTTCATGCTTATGAACACGGCTATCCGTTTACGTTCGCAATCATGCTGACCGCCGCCCTCATTACGGGGACGCTGGCGAATAAGCTGAAAAGCCATGCGAAACAGTCGGCACAGGCGGCTTTCCGGACGCAGATTTTATTTGATACCAACCGTCTTTTGCAAAAAGCAGAGGACGAAAACGATATGATAAACATTACGGCCAGCCAGCTTATGAAGCTGCTGAACCGGGATATTATCGCATATCCCGAAAGGGACGGAAGGTTATGCAAAGCCTGCCTGTTTCATGGGGAGGATGAAAAACCGGTGGAGAATCTGCTGTCCGGGAGGGAACGGGAGGCGGTCGAATGGGTGTTCCAAAACAGGGAGTGCGCAGGAGCCACCAGGGATCATTTTCCTGAAGCGGAGAATTTATATTTTGCCCTTTGCAGCAACCAGAAGGCATACGGAGTCATGGGGATTCATATGGGAAGCCAGTCTCTGGAGCAGTTTGAAAACAGCGTGGTTCTGGCCATACTTGGCGAATGCGCGCTGGCCATCGAAAACATTCGCAATGCGAAGGAAAAAGAAGAAGCCGCCATGCTTGCACAAAAGGAACAGTTACGGGCAAATCTGCTCCGGGCAATCTCCCATGACCTGCGTACGCCGCTTACCTCCATATCCGGGAATGCCAGCAATCTGCTTTCTAATTACAAAAAACTGGATGAAGAGACAAAAATGCAGATGTTTTCGGATATTTATGATGATGCACAATGGTTAATCAGCCTGGTGGAAAATCTGCTTTCTGTGACGAGAATCGAGGAGGGCAGACTGAATTTCCATAAAACGACAGAGCTTATGGACGAAGTGATTGAAGAGGCTCTGCGGCATGTAAACCGGAAAAGCGTGGAACATGAGATTTCAGTAGAATATCAGGATGAATTATTGCTGGCCGATATGGATGCAAAATTGATCTTTCAGGTGATTATCAACCTTGTGGATAACGCAATAAAGTATACGCCGGCCGGTTCAAAAATTAAAATCTGCGCGGGAAAAGAAGCGGGGAAGGTCGTTGTCAGTATTTCGGACAATGGTCCTGGTATTCCGGATGATGTGAAACCACGGGTTTTTGAAATGTTTTTCACCGGGGATCGTAAGATTATAGACAGCAGGAGGAGCTTAGGGCTTGGCCTGCCGCTTTGCAAAGCGATTGTAGAAGTTCATGGCGGGGAGCTTACGTTAAAGGATTATGCGCCGCATGGCTGCACGTTTACGTTTACACTGCCCGTGGGAGAGGTGAATCTTGATGAATAAAGCATTGATACTGGTCGTGGAGGATGACGCTCCCATTCGGAATCTGATTACCACGACTTTAAAAACGAGGGATTATAAATACCTGGTTGCCGCAAATGGGGAAAGCGCGCTTATGGAAGCAGCATCCCATAATCCGGATATTATTCTTTTGGATCTGGGACTGCCTGATATGGATGGAATCGAGATCATAAAGCAGATTCGAAGCTGGTCAAACATACCGATTATTGTGATCAGTGCGCGAAGTGAGGACACAGATAAGATTGAGGCGCTGGATCAGGGAGCGGACGATTATCTGACGAAACCATTTTCCGTAGAGGAATTGCTGGCGAGGCTTCGTGTGATGCAGCGGCGTCTGGCGATGATATCGGCGGGGACGTTAAGCAGTTCTTCCGTCTTTGTAAATGGTAATCTGAAAGTGGATTATGTGGCGGGATGCGCATATCTGGGGGAAAAGGAATTACATCTGACGCCGATAGAATACAAAATTTTGTGCCTGCTGGCTCAAAATGTAGGAAGAGTGCTGACACATACGTATATTACACAAAAGATATGGGGCAGCAACTGGGACAATCATGTGGCTTCCCTGCGTGTCTTTATGGCAACGCTAAGGAAAAAGCTGGAACAGGAACCGGGTTCCCCGCAATACATACAGACGCACATTGGAATCGGATACCGGATGATGCGGGTGTAGGCGACCGCAGCAGACAGGATGGAAAAAGGAGTATGGTTATGACTACGGATGAAAAATTTATGAAAGAAGCCATTCGCCAGGCGAAAAAGGCATATGCGCTGGATGAGGTTCCGATTGGGTGCGTAATCGTACAGGAAGGGAAAATCATTGCCAGAGGATATAACCGAAGGAACACGGATAAGAACACACTCTCTCATGCAGAATTGATTGCCATAAAAAAGGCAAGCAAAAAACTGGGGGACTGGAGGCTGGAAGGGTGTACGATGTACGTTACGCTGGAGCCGTGTCAGATGTGCGCGGGGGCCATCGTGCAGGCGAGAGTGACGGAGGTGGTGATTGGGAGCATGAATCCCAAAGCGGGATGCGCGGGGTCTGTTTTGAATCTTCTTGAGATGAAAGAATTCAATCATCAGGTAATCGTGCGAAAAGACGTGCTGCGGGAAACGTGCAGCGACATGCTGAGCAGCTTTTTCCGGGAGCTTCGCGAGAAAAAGAAGCAGAAAAAATAACTTTTTCTTGACCTTATACCTGGTATATCCCTTATATTAGCCATATCAACACAAGAGAGAGGTATGATCTATGAACATCAGGGAAGTGGAAATGCGTACGGGAATTACGAAACAGAATATTCGTTTCTATGAGAAGAAGGAGCTGCTGCATCCGCAGCGGAATTCTGAGAACAGCTACCGGGAATATACGGAGGCGGAGGTAGAGACGTTACAGAAAATTAAGATTTACCGGAAGCTGGATTTTTCCATCGAAGATATTCGGAGGATTCTGAATGGGGAGGAACAGGAGACACTCATTCAGGCACATCTGAAGGAACTGGAGGAAAAGAAGAGCAGCCTTGATGCAGCGATTAAGATCTGCCGCTTTCTGCTCCGGACGGAAGCAGGGTCTGTGAATACGGAAGACCTGCTTCGGGAAATGGAGGACGTGGAAAGAAAGGGAGGCTATTTTATGAATATTTTAAACGATTACAAAAAAGTTTCAAAAGCAGAAAAGAAAAGAAAGTTTTCTTTTTCGCCGTGTAATATGGCTTTGACGCGCGAGGAGTTTACGGAAGCGCTCTATAGATACGGGGATGAAAATAACTTAAACCTGGTCATCACGAAAGAAAGCATGTATCCTAAATTTGAGATTGACGGCGTCGAATATGAGGCGCACCGTGAGTTTGGAAGATATGGGGCGGTTATTTACTGTGAAATGACGCATCCGGAGCTGACGCAGGAGGAATACAGCGACATTCCCAAAGAGCGCAGCAGTATCTACCGCAGAATTTACTGGGGAATTTTTTATCTGGCGGTTCCCATAGCCATGTTTTTATATTTTACGTTGGTTTCAGGAAGCCTTTTGCTGGCGCTTCTGATGGAACTGATCTATATTCCGATAGTAAGGTTCACTTATGGAAGTTTTCGCATCAGGCCGTAAGAAGAGCTTATGTGCGTTTGGAAACCATTTTTTGATAAAGAAAGTAAGAAATAAGCCCTGTGAGCAGTTCTGATAACCAGAACCCATGCCAGACGCCAATTGCGCCGAAGAGGAAACTGAAAAGGAAAGCGGCGGGAATGGTGATCAGCACATACCGAAGCAGAGAAATCATCAGGGATGGAACGCCCATGCCAAGCCCTTCCAGTGCGCCGGAGGAAATCACGGAAACCGTGGAGGCCAGAAAGCCGATACTGATGATTCGCAAAGCCAGCGTTCCGGCTTCGATGGTTTCACTGCTTGAGGTAAACATGCCGATCAAAAGCGCAGGGATTGTCTGGCAAAGAAGGGTTCCAAGCGCCATGATTCCTGCGCCCAGAAGAAGTGCGACACGGTAAATTTTGCTGACCCGCACAGATTCCCCGGCCCCGTAATTATAGCCGACGAGAGGGCGCATCCCCTGAACGATTCCGTTTGCCGGGAGATAAAGAAAGGTCTGAAGCTTATAATAAATACCGAGAACCACCACGTAAGTCTGGGAGTAAGCAGACAGAATGACATTCAGAGCCGAGATCAGCAGGGAAGGCAGCGCCATATTCAGGGTGGCCGGAACTCCGATGGCATACAGATGGAAAATCAGATCTTTCTGAAAAGCCAGATGCCGGAAAGTAATCGTGACAGGCAGAGGTTTTCTGATATAAAAGATAAGATAGAGGAGAAGGCTGACTGCCTGGCCGATTCCTGTGGCCCATGCCGCCCCTTCAATTCCAAGCTTCGGAACCGTACCCCAGCCGAAAATCAGTACAGGGTCTAAAAGGATATTTGTAATACAGCCGCCCATCATGCAGAACATGGTTAGTGACATTTTCCCGACAGACTGGAAGATTTTTTCGAAAGTCATGCCCAGAGAAATGATGACGGCAAAGGAGAACGCAATGCGGGAATAGCCAAGTCCCAGATCTATGACTGTCGTATCCTTTGTAAACATCTTAAGAAAAAACGGCATGATCCAGATACACAGAATGGACAGGAGGATTCCATGAAGGGTATTGAGAATCAGCCCAAGAGCTGCCGCATGATCGGCAGCTCTTTTGTTCTGCGCGCCCAGATAATAGGAAATGACGGCATTGATGCCGATGGAGAACCCAATCGTAACCGCATTAATAAAATTCTGGATGGGGAAAACAAGGGACAGGGCAGTCATAGCGTCCTCGCTGATTTTCGCCACGAAGAAACTGTCAATGATGTTGTAAAGGGATGTCACCATCATAGAGAGAATCATAGGCAGTGACATGGATAATACCAGCGGCAGGATTGGTTTTTCTTTCATGAAAGTCTGTTCCATCTTCTTACTCCTTTTTTTGAAAGTCTGTATTTTTTCCTGAAAAAAGCCACACGATAATCCGCTTGGATCGTCGTGTGGCGAAAAAGTAATCAATACCAAAAATCCACACCTGTCTGCGTCAGAACAGGTTTATGAATATACAATATACGGAAATTGCCCGGTTGTCAATAGGGGGAGTGACAGAAAAAATTTGTAAGGCGAGAATGCGCTTTGAAAATGATTGACAAACCTTTTGATTCGGGTTATAGTAAAAAAGCGCATCAGAAGATGCGCCCTGGATATGTCATAACATTTCCGCGCAGCCGGGGAGTCAGCGGTGCCCTGTACCTGCAATCCGCTACAGCAGGGGTGATACGGAACAGAGGGTCTTTTCTTGCGGAGCTGCCCTCTATAAGTGGCGTTGACGTCCGGGTCTTACGCAACAGAACTCTGTGAACCGTGTCAGGGCAGGAATGCAGCAGCACTAAGCGGAACCTTCTGTGTGCCGTAAGGCAGCCTGGGCCGAGTTAACTGTAGAGGTAACGTCCGTGAGGAGGATTCGACGGGAAGTGCGCGGATTATTTAGCAAAGGGTATGGGATTGCACCCGCGTGGAACTTCTTAAAAAGAAGTTCCACGTATTTTTTTGCTGCATTGATTTTCTTTTTTCCTTATGCTAAAATTTTAATATGAAAAAAAGAAAGAGGGATGGTATATGGAAAGGAATTATGTTTCAAAGGCAGCGGCTTTTTTGCTTGTAGTCTGCATGACGTTTGTGATGCTTCCGTTTTCGGCATCTGCAAAAGAAGAGGGAAAGGAAGAAGCCTTTGTCCCACAGCGGATTTTTATTGTCAGTGAAGAGAATCCTGATGGAACGGATCTTGCGCAGAAGGTTTCTTTCATTGGCGCGGAGTTTGAGGCAAAAGGAATCTGTGATTCGATGCAGATCGTATATGGAGAGGCGTCACAGGCGCAGAGCGGAGACCTTCTGGTGCAGGTGACCGGCGCCTCCGGAGAAGATTCGTTTGAAATCGTTTCGGGCGAGGGAAAAGTATCCGTGATTGCAGAAAGCCCGGTCAGTGCGATGTACGGACTGAGGAATATTCTGAAAAGCCTTATGCTTGGGAGAGAGGTAACCGACGCGTCAGAGACGCCGGACGTGACGCAGCGTATCTTTCATCTGGACTGCGGCAGAAAATATTTTTCGAAAGAGTGGATCATTTCGCTGATCAAAGAGCTGTCCTGGCTTCAGATGAATCAGCTTGAGGTGGATTTCTCGAATGGGACAGGTTTCCGTTTCGCATTAAATGATATGACATTGGATATCGACGGAGACGGGGTCAGTGATGAGGACCTTTCCGTTCTTCCGGGCGGCGTGACCGATCCGGATTCCTGGCTTGGTGAAAGCGATATGGATGAAATCATTGCGACGGCCGGGGAGTATGGCGTGGAAATCGTACCATGTCTGGATACGCCGGGGCATACGGGATGGATTTGTGGAAAGGAACCATTTCAGAAGTATTCGTCGAATGGGGAACTGAATGTTGAGAATGAAGAGGCGACCGCCTTTATGAAGGCGCTTGTAAAAAAATACGCGGCGTATTTCGTGTCGAGGGGCTGTACCACCTTCCATGTAGGGGGAGACGAATTCCTTCATGGCGCTTATAACTGGGGGACGCCGGTGGCTTCCACGGAAGGGAAATATGGGGCAGTGGCGGACTACCTGGACAGCCTTGCGGGGGAATTAAAGCAGATCGGTATAAAAAAAGTGCGTTCTTTTAATGACCCGTTATACTATAATGGGGACCTGACGACGCATACCTGGCAGAACATCGACGAGGCGGAATACTGGTGCTATAACGGCATGAACAGCTTCCGTTATGCTTCGCCGGGATTGCTGGCAGAGCAGGGGTTTGGCATGATCAATGGGCATGGAGATTTCTATGATATCCTGACAGGCGGCGACGATAACTGGAAAAAGCCGGTAGGAGACGCGGGAACGAAAAAGACCCCGGCCGGGATTTACACCCAGTTCCAGAACAATACCTTTGCTGGAAATCAGAACGTGGAAGATTCGCATGTCGTCGGTTCCACCTATTTCCTGTGGTGCGATGACCCGACGCAGGGTACGGAGCAGGAGGTGGCGGTGAGTCTCTATACCCGCCTGCGTTCGTCCTCTGAAAAGATGAAGAATGAGGCGGCTTCCGGTACCTACGAGGAATTTGCCGCAGCCTTTACGGAATCTGCGGGAGGATTTACGCCCGAAGGAACCCTCCAGGAGCCGGTTGTTCCCAAAACAGAAAAAATCGTGAGCGCAGGGGATCTTTTGAAGGCGAAGGAAGCGGAAGATAAGATCCATGCGATTGGGACGGTTGCCGACTTGCAAAAGGACAAAGCTGCGGTGGAGGCGGCGAGAAACGCATACAATATCCTGACGCCGGAACAGAAGCAGATGGTGAGCCGGGAGCTTCTGGCAGTCCTTGAGGAAGCGGAACGTGCGCTTGCCAGACTGGAAGAACAGAATAAACCGGGGCTTCCGGATGATAAAAAGCAGGATGACGGCATAAAAGAAGGAAGTACATGGGAAATCAATAATTTCCGTTATAAAGTTACCAGTGTCACAGCAGGAACAGTGGCGCTGACCGGCATGAAAAAGCCAAAAGCATCCGTGAATATCAAAGCGACGGTTAAGATCGGGGAAAAGCAATTCCGGATTACGGAGATCGCAGCGAAGGCATTTCAGAAAAACACCAGACTGAAAAAAGTCATCATTGGAAAGAATGTAAGCAAGATTGGAAAAAAAGCGTTCTTCCAATGTAAAAAGCTGAAAACGATTCAAATCAATTCAAAGAAGTTGACGGCAAAGACCGTTGGGGCGAAAGCGTTCGCAAAGATATTCGCAAAGGCGAAGGTAAAGGCGCCGAAAGCAAAAAGGGCGGCGTACAAAAAATTCCTGTATAAAAAAGGATTATCAAAAAATGCAAAAATAAAAAGGGCGGAAAGGAGCATCGCAGCGTACCAGGCGCGATGCTCCTTTTTGTCTTTCCTATAATATGTTCACCAGTTCTTTGATAAATGCAGGCGTGGTGCCGCAGCACCCGCCGACAATATCCGCCCCAAGCTCCACAAGCCGTTTCATATGGCGTGCGAATTCCGGCGCTTCCATACTGTAGTGGGCTTCTCCTTTTTCATCAATGACGGGCATTCCGGCATTTGGCTTGGCAATGATGGGAATGTCCAGAGCGGCTTTTAAGGTGGATATGATGGACTCAAACTGATCTGGTCCGGAAGAACAGTTGATTCCTACGGCGTCGGCGCCGATTTCCTGAAGCGCGGCGGCGGTTTCAAAGATATTTCCGCCAAAGAACAGGCTTCCATCTGATTCAATCGTCAAAGAGCAGAGAATC
>CAJKKX010000055.1 GCA_905200565.1 uncultured Lachnospiraceae bacterium | reverse complement strand
ATCGGATAAAGTGTACGGACAACTGGAAGTTTATCAGAGAAAATATCGGCATCGAAGTCGCTGCGTCTAAAGCGATGGATGCTTCTTTTGGTGAAATTGTCAATTTACCCCATACCTGGAATGCGGTTGACGGCCAGGACGGCGGCAACGATTATTACCGGGGAAAGTGCTGGTATGTAAAGCAGCTTCCTAAAATGAAATTAGATCGGGAAGAAGAACTCTGGATGGAATTTCGCGGGGTGGCTATGATGGCAGAGGTTTATATAAATGGTCAGCTTGCGGGAAAGCATGATGGGGGCTATTCAACGTTCCGGGTAAACCTCACACCCTGGCTGGAAGCGGAAAATACGATCGTGATTTCGGCGGATAACAGAGCAGTGCGCACGGTTTATCCACAGAAAGCGGATTTCACTTTTTACGGAGGTATTTACAGAGACGTATATTTGATCCGGGTGCCGAAAGCACATTTCGCTATGGGCTATTATGGAGGCTGCGGTGTAAAGGTGACACCAAGGGTGGCTGGAAACAGCGCAAAGATCGGGGTGGAAGGATGGACTGAAAATGTCCCGGACGGAACATCGGCAGAACTGTCAGTTCTGGACTGCGAGGGAAATGTGGTGGCCAGGTCTTTTGTGCCGGTAAAGAAGAATTACATGAAAGAAGAAATGGAGCTTGAACAGGTACATCTGTGGGATGGAAAAGATGATCCGTATCTATATACTTTGAGAGCAGAGCTGCAGGAGGATGAGAGTACGGAAATCCGGGACTGTGTGGAAACAAAGTTTGGCTGCCGCACTTTCTTCATTGATCCTCAGAAGGGATTTTTCCTGAACGGAAGATCCTATCCTCTCTGCGGGGCGGCCCGTCATCAGGACAGACAAGGTGTGGGCAATGCTCTGACACCCGCCATGCACGAGGAAGATATGCAGCTTTTGCTCGAAATGGGGGCCAATACGGTTCGTCTGGCACATTATCAGCATGACCAGTATTTTTATGAGCTTGCGGACAAGTATGGTATGATCGTGTGGGCAGAGATCCCATATATTACGGAGCATATGCCGGAGGCAAGGGAAAATACGGTTTTCCAGATGAAAGAGCTTATTGTGCAGAATTACAATCATCCCTCCATTATCTGCTGGGCGCTTTCCAATGAGATCACGGGAACTACCGGAGTCACTGAGGATCTGATGGAAAATCATCGGATACTGAATGATCTGTGCCACGAAATGGATGCGACCAGACCGACTGCCATGGCACACGTCTTTATGTTAAGCCCGGAGGAGGAGCTGGTGACATTGCCGGATATCCGCTCCTACAATCTTTATTACGGCTGGTATGTGGGGGAACTGGAGGATAATGACGCCTGGTTTGACAGCTATCATGAAAAACATCCCGATGTGGCAATGGGGCTTTCCGAATACGGCGCGGATGCCAATCCGCAGTATCAGAGCGCAAATCCACAAAAAGGGGACTGGTCAGAGTCTTACCAGGCGTTGTATCATGAGCATATGCTGGAAATGTGGAGCAAACGTCCCTATATCTGGGCAATGCATGTCTGGAACATGTTTGATTTCGGCGCAGACGGACGTGACGAGGGCGGAAAGCCGGGGCAGAATCAAAAAGGACTTGTGACCTTTGACCGGAAGACGAAGAAGGACGCGTTTTATATCTACAAAGCCTATCTGTCCGGGGATCCCTTCGTACATCTGTGCGGAAGCAGGTATGTGGACAGAGATGAGGCAGAGACTGAGATCAAGGCATACTCCAACCAGCCGGCTGTGACACTGTATGTGGACGGGAAGGAAACAGAGACTCTGGAAGCGGATAAAATATTCAGATTTAAAGTTGCCATAAGCGGGGAGCATGTGATCGAAGCAAAGGCGGGGAAATACAGCGATACCATAAGGATACGCAAAGTGGAACAGCCGAATCCGGATTACCGGAAAGCAGGTATGGAAGTAGTAAACTGGTTTGACCGGGACGATGAGATCATCAGGGAAGGCTATTTTTCCATCATGGACAGTATGGGTGATGTGAAAGCAAATCCAGAGGCATTTGCCGTGTTCGATGAGCTGATTGCGCCCATTCAGGCAAAAGCGGTAGAATCTTATGGAGATGTGGCAAAAAATATACAGCTTCCGGCAGAAATGCAGAAAATGATGGATCGCATGAGTGTGGAAAATACATTAAAACAGATGGCTGGCTTGATCACTCCGGAGCTGATCCATAAACTGAACAACAGATTAAATCAGGTCTCAAAGAATTAACAGATAACACCGAGAAGCGTTAAAGGGCAGCTGAAAATCAATTACAGAGTCAGCGAAAGGAGATTGTAATGAAAAAAGTCAATATTGACGGAGAATGGGCGTTCATGCTGGGAGAACCCTCCAATATTCCGGGTATGCAAAAAGAATCCAGAATGGTAAATCTTCCCCATGATTTTATGATCGAATCCGATGTGAAAGCAGATTCCATAAATGGTACCAATACGGGATACTACAATGGAGCTGCCGGGACCTATACAAAGTATATCGACGTGCCGGCGGATTGGGAGAATCAGAGGGTCCTGGTGGAATTTGACGGTGTATTCCGTGATACTTCTGTGATCCTGAACGGTCACATTATGGGGAGACATCATTATGGATATACTCCGTTTCGGGTGGAGCTTTCCAATCGTCTAAAGTGGGGAAAGAAAAACCGCCTGGCAGTATTGGTGAGCAATGATGCAGAACAGAACAGCCGCTGGTATCCGGGCGGCGGCATCTACCGCCCTGTGAACCTGCTTTTGGCGCCGCAGGTTCATATTGCACCAGACGGAATTTTTGCCCACACCGACCACATTGTAAACGGAGATGCATTTGTGGCGGTTGAGGTTACAGTGGAGAACCATACATCGCAGGAACAGGATCTGTGGGTAAATATAAAGCTGAATAAAGAAGAGGGAGCACAGGATGCTGCGGCTTTGGGAGCGATCAAGGTACATATTCCGGCAAACTCCAGTGCGGTCGGACGGACAACCCTGTGCGCAGAAAATGCGGTCCTCTGGGATATCGATCATCCGGATCTGTATGTGGTGACAGCGGAGCTGGTAAACAGACGGCCCATTGATCAGGCAGAGGACATGGTGGTTCTGGACAGTGAGAAAACTCTTTTTGGTATCCGGACGATTTCTGTGGATGCAAAGAACGGATTTATGCTCAATGGAAGGAGTTTGAAATTAAAAGGCGGCTGTATCCATCATGACAACGGTATTCTGGGAGCAGCTTCTTTGTATGAGAGCGAGTACCGCAAGGTGAAGCTGCATAAGGAAAATGGCTATAATGCGCTCCGCTTCGCTCATAATCCGATGTCCGCAGATCTTTTGGAGGCATGCGACCGGCTGGGCATTCTGGTGATGGATGAGGCCTTTGATACCTGGCATATGCCGAAAAACCGGCATGATTTCTGCAGACATTTTGAGGCGGAATGGAAGCAGGAAATGAAGAGCTTTATGACAAGGGACAGAAATCACCCCAGCGTGATCATCTGGTCCATCGGCAACGAGCTTCCTGAGCAGGGCGGCCTTTCTGACGGCTATCAGACTTCCGCAGAGCTGGCAGAATATGCCCGCAGCCTGGATCCGACCCGCTTTATCGGAGGCGCTATGTGCTCCTTCTTCAACGGTCTGGATGATGAAGACACCGGGAAATTCTGGGAGTCTCTGATGGAGGCGGCTATGGCCAGCGGCGGTGTGCTCAATAATCTTGACGGCGAATATGGACGGAGGATCTGGAATGATTATACGGAAAGCTTCTGTGCACCATGGGATGTAGTTGGTTATAACTATTTAGATTATCACTATGAGGAGGCAGGGAAGCTGTTCCCGAACCGGGTGATCTGTGCGACGGAGAGCAAGCCCTTTCAGATGGAAGAATACTGGGCGGATGTGGAAAAATATCCTTACCTGATAGGGGATTTTATCTGGACCAGTCAGGATTATATCGGAGAAGCGGGAATCGGCAATGTGATTTATGCAGAACCGGAGGAAGCGAAGGCAGCGGCGCAGCGGCTGAATTTTGTACAGTATCCGTGGCGAACCTCAGGAGGCGGCGATTTTGACCTCTGCGGGTTTGAGAAACCTCAGCTTGCATACCACAGAATCATCTGGGGATCAGCTGAGACCTACATTGCCTGCCACAATCCGGCCAATTTCCATAAAGTGGAGCTTCTGGGCAGATACGGCTGGGCTGACTGTGCGAACAGCTGGACCTGGGATGCCCAGGCCGGCTGCGATATAAAGGTAGAAGTTTATTCTTCGGCGGAAGAAGTGGAGCTCTTCATAAACGGAGTATCTGCAGGCCGTCAGGCTGCCGGAAGGGGCAATCACAATAAGGTATGTTTTACAGTAAAATACGAGCCCGGTACACTGGAGGCGATCAGCTATACGGGAGGGCAGGAGGTTTCCCGCGACTGCGTAAAGAGTGCAGGAGCACCAGCCGGATTAAAAATCACTGCAGATAAGCGGGCGCTGTGCCAGGATGTGCTGAAAGCGGACGGACAATCGCTCTGCTTTGCAATCATAGAAGTGGTGGATGACGAGGGAAATACGATCCCTTATGCGGAAACAGAAGTGTGCGCAAAGGTGGAAGGTGCGGCAGCATTAGCAGCATTTGGTACAGGCAGACCTGTGACGGAGGAGAACTACACCATTGGAAAAGCTGCTTCTTATCATGGAAAAATGCTTGCAATCGTGCGTTCCGGCTATGAGAAGGGGACTGCGAAGCTGATTGTTTCTTCAGAAAAACTTACAGGCGCGGAGCTGGAGATTACGATAACAGAGTAACCGGTACAGCAGACAGAAATGTTTTTAACATGACAATTTCCTGACGATGTATCAGGACTGATCGGAGGAAAACTATGTATCCTTATATTAAGCAACAAAACGGAACAAAGCTTCTTATGGTGGAAGATAAGCCTTTTATTATGCTGGCAGGGGAGGTTCACAATTCCAATGCCTCCTCTGTGGAATATATGGAAGGTGTGTACGACCAGGCGGACAGGCTGGGTATGAATACGCTGCTTTTGCCGGTGAGCTGGGAACTGGTGGAGCCCAGGGAAGGAGTTTTTGATTTTTCACTGGTGGACGGCCTGATTGAGCAGGCGAGAAGAAGAGGGAAAAAGCTGAGTTTTTTGTGGTTCGGCGCCTGGAAAAATGCCCAGTGCTATTATGCGCCGGAATGGGTAAAAACAGATCTGACCAGATTCAAACGGGCGCAGGTGGAAAAAGGGAAGAATTTCATTCGCAGGCAGGATTTTTATGGAATGCCCTACACGACGCTTTCCTATCTGTGCGATGCTACAAGGGAGGCGGACGCGAAGGCATTTGCCGCTCTGATGGCGCACATCCGCAGTGTGGACGAAACAGAGAATACCGTCATTACTGTGCAGGTGGAAAATGAGACGGGCGTAATGGCATCGGCAAGAGAGAATTCGGATCGTGCGGACGAGCTTTTCTATGGGAAAGCTCCACAGGATTTCGTGGATTATATGAAAGCACATACGGAAACGATGGTTTCGGATGTGAAGGAAGCAGTGGAGAACGGCCAGGCGGGCGGAAGCTGGAGTGAGGTGTTTGGAGCCTGCGCTGAAGAACTGTTCAGCGCCTACTATGTGGCAGGCTATGTGAACGCCGTTGCGGCGGCAGGAAAGGCGGCCTATCCGCTTCCCATGACAGCAAACTGCTGGCTGGATAAGGGAGAGGCACCGGGAAAATATCCGACGGGAGGCCCGGTATCCAGAGTAATGGAGGTATGGCGGTACTGTGCGCCGAATATTGATGTGATCGCACCTGATATTTATGTCCCCAATTTTTTAGAAATCTGTGATGAGTATACAAGAAGAAATAACCCGCTTTTTATTCCTGAATGTGCGACACACAGTTATGCCGGCCCAAGGCTGGTGTATTCAGTGGGACATTACCATGCCATGTGTTATTCGCCATTTGGCTTTGAGGATATCGGAAAGCCCTTCTCGGCAACCCAGTCTTACCTGTTTGGTGTGGATGTCACAGATCCGGCTTTGAAAACACCGCAGAATGTGGAGGAATATGGCTGGTATTCCAGAACACTGAAAGAAATGATGCCGCTTTTGTGCGGGAAATACGGCACGAAGGATCTGCAGGCCGTTTCCAGTGAGCGGGCAGAGGAAAACACCATGCTCTTCGGTACTTTCGGCTTCATGGCGCTGACGGACAATCCCATGCTGCCCAGAAAAGACGGTGTCTGCCTCATCGTAAAGGAGTCTGAGGATACGTTTTATATTCTGGTAAACGGCGCCGGTCTGTCATTCTTTTCCGCGGATGAAAGCAGGCCGAACGTGGACGTGCTTTCTTTTGAAGAGGGAGTTTTTGAAAATGGATCCTGGAAGGCCGGCCGACGGTTCAATGGAGATGAGGTGGTTACTTTAATATTCAATGAACCAACCTTGTTAAAGATCCGGTTGTTTGCGTATTTATAAGAAAAGGAGATTCAAGGAATGAAAAAGTATTTTTGCAATCCCGTTAATATCAATTATCGCTATCAGTTCAATCAGGATACCACGCAGGGCAATCAGATCATCATTGACAGAGAGGCTGCCGATCCGTCCATGATCCTTTTCAGGGGAAGATACTATATCTTTGCTTCCATGACGCTGGGCGTCTGGGTGTCAGATGATCTGGTAAAATGGGAAAATCACAGATTGCCGGATAGTTTGCCCCTTTATGATTATGCGCCGGATGTGCGGGTGATGGGAGAGTATGTGTATTTCTGTGCCTCAAAAAGGGGAGAGGCATGTAATTTCTACCGCACAAAGGATGTGCTGAACGGGCCTTACGAAGAGATTCCCGGCACGTTTGATTTCTGGGATCCGAACCTTTTTGTGGATGACGATGGCAGGGTATATTTTTACTGGGGCTGTGCAAGCGTGAAACCGATCTGGGGCGTAGAGCTGGATCCTGAAACAATGAAACCCATCGGGGAAAAGAAGGGACTGATCTGGGGAGATTCTTTCTCGAAGGGGTTTGAGCGGATGGGAGAGGATAACTCGATCCTTCCTCTTACAAGTGAGGAACTGGATGCTGCCGTCAAAGCGTTTATGAAAAAGCAGGGCATTCCGGAGGATATGGAAATTCCGGAAGTACAGCTGGATATGCTGAAAGGTTATCTGGGCAAGGCGCCTTATATTGAAGGTGCATGGATGAATAAGTTTAACGGAAAATACTATCTCCAATATGCCTTTGCGGGCGCGCAGTACAATATTTACGGGGATGGTGTTTATGTAGCGGATTCTCCGCTGGGAGACTTCAAACCTTTAAAAAGCAATCCCTATTCTTTCAATCCGGGCGGTTTCATGCCGGGAGCAGGACATGGCTCCACCATGGAGGATAAAGCAGGGAATCTCTGGCACACAGCAACGATGCGTATCAGCGTGCAGCACTCCTTTGAGCGCAGAGTAGGCATCTGGCAGGCAGGACTGGACGAGGAAGGGGATCTGTTCTGCAACCAGCGGTACGGTGACTGGCCCATGAGTCTGGAAGAGGGCGAGAAGCAGGATCCCTGGAGAGAACCGGAGTGGTATCTGCTGAGCTATCAAAAGGCAGTGACCGCTTCCTCTTATGAGGAGGGAAAGGGGCCTGAAAAAGCTGCGGATGAAAATGTACAGACCTGGTGGCGCGCGGCAACGGAGGAACCGGGACAGTGGCTGCAAATGGACCTGGGAGAGGCTTATGATGTGCACGCAGTGCAGATCAACTTTGCGGATGACAAAATAAAAATTCCTGTACCGGGTGAAATTCATCAGACATCACAGCCCCGGTATATTGATGACAGGGACCATCTGACACGCTGGACATTAGAGGGTTCTCTGGACGGCAAAGAGTGGTTTATGCTGGAAGATAAATCTCAGGCCAAGACCGATCTGACACATGATTTTCTGGTCTGGGAAGAAGGAAAACAGATACGTTTCCTGAAACTGACGATCCTGGCAGTCGCTTATGACCAGAAGCCCTGTATTTCAGGACTGCGTGTGTTTGGACGCGGAAGCGTAGCGCCGGCAAAAGCGCCGAAGTTTACTGCGAAGCGTCTGAATGAGATTGATATGGAAGTTTCCATTGAGGACAGCGGTGCGACAGGCTACAATATTCTCTGGGGGCTGTCTCCTGACAAGCTGTATCACAGTTATCTGTTATTCGGTACGGAAAAGAGGATCGGTGCCCTGATGAAAGGCAGCGAATATTATGTGCGTGTGGACGCTTTCAATGAAAACGGCATCACTCATGGACAGACCGTAATGCTGGGCCGGGGCTGAACTGTTTTCTTATCTGTAAATCAAAAGGTGTAATATGATTGAAAAAATGAAAAACATTCTGAATGGGGAGTACGAAAATCATCTCATGCCGTTTTTCTGGCAGCATGGTGAGGATGAGGCGACCCTGCGGGAATATATGAAAGTGATCTGTGACAGCGGATGCAGGGCTGTATGTATAGAGAGCCGTCCTCACCCTGATTTTTGCGGGGAAAAATGGTGGCAGGATATGGATGTCATTTTGGATGAGGCGCGGAGCAGGGGAATGCAGGTGTGGATTCTGGATGACAGTCATTTTCCGACAGGGTTTGCGAATGGCGCATTAAAATCCGCGCCTGCAGAGCTGCACCGTCAGAGCATCTGTGTCAGCCGGATGGAAGTGTGCCAGGAAACCGACAGGACAGAATTGGATGTGTCCGGAATGTTTCCGCCGGAATTTCATCCGAATCAGATGGAACAGTATGTCCTGCCTGCAATATTGGGAGATGCACCCCATTTTGAGGATGACCGGGTAATCGCGGTGACGGCAGTGAATCAGGAAACGGGGGAACGCGTGTACCTGGATATACCAAAATCCGGTGAAAAGCTGGTGTGGACGAAACGGGAAGGAAAATGGACGCTCTGGGTAACAGGATTGTCCCGCAATTTCGGACCGCACAGGGAATACATTAATATGCTGGACGAAGCGTCCTGCCGCTTACTGATCGATGCGGTATATGAGCCGCACTGGGAGCATTACCGGGATGATTTTGGAAAGACGATTGCCGGATTCTTTTCCGATGAACCGGAGTTGGGAAACGGACATATTTTCTGCAATGAAGCCAGACTGGGAACGGACCAGGATCTGCCTTTTTCCAGGACACTGCCGGAAGAATTAAGAAAGCGCCTGGGGGAAGACTGGGCGAACAGAATGTATCTTCTGTGGGATAACGAGAGCGATACAGAGGAAACTGCACATGTGCGGTATGCTTATATGGACGCAGTGACAAAGCGGGTGAGGGAAGCCTTTTCCAGGCAGATCGGCATGTGGTGCAGAGAACATGGAGTGCAGTATATCGGGCATATCATAGAAGACGGCAACGCACATGCAAGATGCGGTGTCAGTCTGGGACATTATTTTCGGGGACTTGACGGGCAGGATATGGCAGGGG
>CAJKKX010000054.1 GCA_905200565.1 uncultured Lachnospiraceae bacterium | reverse complement strand
TGCTTGACTCCAGGAACCACTCGTGCTGTGTAGACGTGTGGCCGGGAACCAAATCCAGAATGATGTGCATATTCCGGCTATGTACGGCCTGAAACAGCCGCTTCAGATCCGCATTTGTTCCATAGCGGGGGGCAACCGTATAATAATCTGAAATATCGTAACCGGCATCCTCGAAGGGAGACTGGAAACAGGGATTCAGCCAGATGGCATTGCAGCCCACCTGCTGAATATAGTCCAGTTTTTCAATAATACCTGGAATATCGCCGATTCCATCCGCATTGGAATCCCGAAAGCTCTGAGGATAAATCTGATAAAATACCGCTTGATCCAGCCAACCGCTCATATGCGTTCCTCCTGCTGTTTCTGTTCCTCTTCATACCAAGGAAATTCGGAAATGCGCAGCTTGGTGCATCCATAGGGGATCAGGCGAACCATCTGCTCCGCGCCTTCAAAATTCCGCTCCGCAGGCAAATCCGAGGTATTTCCATCCTGCAGTTTCCATTGCGGCACCAGTTTTCCGGGCAGATAAATCGCACAGGGTGCTCCGCTATGAGAGAATGGGATCCCCGTCAGCGGCCGCTCCTCCCATTTTCCCTCCGCGCCTTTGCGCAGCGCATTCCAGTAATCCGATGCCGTAGACATGGGGATAATCTGAATCGTCAGTCCTCCGTCTTCTGCCATTACTGCCTGCCCGCCTGCCGCAAGCATTGCCGCCATCATTGCCGTTGTCAGTAATACGTTTCTTTTCTTCATAGTCTTTTTTCCTTTCTTTATTATAATTATAATTTTGATGTCTTTTAAGACATTTTTTTACGTCTGAGATTGTCAATTACGACCGCTCCTATCAGAACAACGCCTACAAAAAGCTTCTGCCAGTAAGTAGAAATTCCCATTAACTGCAGTCCATTTGATAAGACGGACATAATCAGCGCTCCCACAAGAGATCCGATAATACTGCCCTCGCCGCCAAAAAGGCTGCCTCCTCCAATAACGACGGCTGCAATGGAATTCATCTCATATCCATCGCCCGCAGTTGCCACGCCGCTGTTCAGGCGGCAAACCATGATCACACCGGCTACCGCGCTCACAATGCCGCTTATCGTATACACGCTGATCAGATGTCTGGTCACCCGGATACCGGAAAACCGTGCCGAAAGTTCATTACTTCCGATCGCATAGGTATATCTTCCAAACTTCGTTTTCATCAACGCAATATACGCCACAATAAACATTACAAACATGATACAGGTAATGCCCGGCATAAAGCCCCACAATTTAATGCTTGCAAACGCTTTTATGCTTGCCGGCAGGCTGTAAATATTACTTCCGTTACAGCTCAGCAGGGCGATAGCTGAAACAATATTGGTTGTGCCAAGTGTTGCGATCATTGCAGGGACATTCAGCTTTGCGATCAGGATCCCATTTATAAAACCGATCAGTGCTCCTGCCAGAATAATAATCACAAACGCGCACCACACCGGCAGTCCCTTATTCACAATTAAGATTGCTGACATAATAGAGGAAAACCCGATGATTGCTCCCTGTGACAGATCGATCCCTTTGCTGATAATGACGTAGGTCTGCCCAATGGTAAGGATTCCGACTACTGATACCTGCTGAAGTACATAATACAGATTTCTTACCGAGACAAAGCCCGGTGCTTTCACCGCAAACAGCACGCAGAGAAACAGCAGCACAAATAAGATTCCAAGGGCACTGAACAGACCTTTCAGTTTATTTTTTATTCCTTCCACATTCATTCTCCTTTTACATACTTATTTTTGCTGTGCAAGCACAAGTTCTTCTTCTGTAACCCCCCGCTCAAAGGTCTGCACAAATCTTCCTTTGGACATCACACTGATGCGGTCACAAACCCCCTGCAGTTCCGGGTCATACGACGAAATCATAATAATTGCACAGCCCGCTTTTGCCAGATCCCGGATGACCTCATACACTTTTGCCTTTGCCGATACATCAATTCCCTTTGTCGGCTCATCAAAAATCAGAATTCTGGCTCCCGACGCCACCCATTTTGCGATAGAAACCTTTTGCTGGTTGCCGCCGCTTAAAAAGACAGGCTTTTCTTCCGGCGAGCTGCACTTGATCTGCAGCTTTTCAATCATCTCTTCCGCCATTTTTCTGACACTGCGGTTTTTTACAAACGGTCCGTTCATAATTTCTTTTCTTCCCAGCACGATGCTCGGAATGGAAATATTAAAATCGATTCCCAGCGTGAGATTCAATCCGCCTGTTCTGCGGTCTTCGTTGACATAGACCATCCCGCATTTCAGCGCGTCATTTTCATTTTTAATGCTGCATAGTCTGCCGTCAATGTAAATTTCTCCCCCGCTCTTTTTCCGCTCTCCGATCAGCAGATGTGCCAGTTCTGTCCTCCCCGCGCCGATCAGGCCGGAAATTCCCAGTACTTCCCCGTATGCCACCTGAAAACTGCATCCATTTACCACACTGTCGGAAAGATTTTTTACTTCCAATGCAACACGGTCTGTCTGATAATTTTCATATTTCGGAAAGAAACTGTCCAGCCTGCGTGCAAGCATATAATTAACAATTTTCCTGTCATCCATTCCCTCCATCTGCCCGGAATAAACCACTTTTCCGTCTTTCAGGATCACGCATTTATCAGACATCCGAATAGCATCCTCCAGAAAATGCGTTACGAAAATAATCGTCAGACCGTCCTTTCTCATTTTGTCCATGATGACAAACAGCTTTTCCTTTTCCTGAGATGTCAGCGCAGTGGTTGGCTCATCAAACACAACAATCCCCGGTTCCGATGCCATGCACTTGGCTATCTCGCAGATCTGCTGTTTTGATACGGTCAGCTTCCCCAGAGTCATATCCAGCGGAATATCACCGGCTCCCAGTTTTTCCAGCATCCTGCCCGCGATTTCTCTTTCTTCTTTTCTGTCCAGGAATCCTTTTTTTACCGGATCTTTACCGATTACAATATTTTCCGACACCGTAAGATGCGGGATACCGCTGAGTTCCTGATACACAATTCCGATCCCCTGATGTTCTCCTTCCACAGGATCTGAGATATTTACCTCTTTTCCATTAATCAGAATGGAACCGGAATCCTTTTCGTATGCCCCGGATAATATCTTCATCAACGTACTTTTGCCGGCTCCGTTCTGCCCCAGCAGAGCGAGGATTTCCCCCGACTCCGCTGTAAAGCTTACGTCATCCAGCGCTTTGTTGCCGGAAAAGGATTTACATATATGTTTAAATTCAATCACTTATCTCACCCATACTTCAGCATTCTGTTCCTTTTGCAAAACGCGGCGCTACACAAATATGACCAAGTACTCCGTATTTTCTTGCACGGCACGCCCCCGGAATATTATTCGCACAGCTATTCACGGCACCGTATGCCAGGGTTGCAAACTTTACCGCCTCCTTAAACTGCGGCGGGATACCGATTTCCATGGATGTGCATACCCGCATGTGTTCCGGCAGTCTCTCCTGAATATTCTTCAGAAGGGTTTTATTAAAGGCTCCGCCGCCGCTGGCATACAGCACCTTCGTATCTGATAAATCCGTAAAGTCCTTAATGCATCTTGTGATACACTCCGCGGAGAAAACATTGTACGTAGCCATCACATCCTCATCTGATAAATGCGCATACTTCTGACGCATCGCCTCCGAGTAGGTCACATCGAAATCATCCCTCCATGCGGAACGCGGATAAGGTCTCTGCAAAAACGGAGCTTTCAGAAGTTCCTCCAGCATAGCCGGATCACACTTTCCTCTTGCGGCAATGTCTCCGTTTTTATCATAGGGAACGCCAAAATATTTCTTGGCAATATAGTCGATCATGATGTTGCCGGGGCCGCAGTCAAACGCCAGCATTTTGTCGCGGTTTTTGTACACCTTATGCACATTGGAGATTCCACCAATGTTGAGCGTCATGGTCGGCTCGCTGTTGCGGAACAGGCAGTAATCCACATACTGCATCAGAGGCGCGCCCTGTCCGCCAAGCGCATGATCCGCCGGACGGAACTGCGACACCGTGGTAATATCCGTATAGGCAGAAACTACGCAGCCATCCCCGAAGCAGAATCCATATGCATAAATGTCATCCAAAAACAGATCCGGGAATTCATTTTCATACTGCTCATCCGTAACCGCGTCTGCCTTTTCACGGTCTGTCTGATGAAGATATACCTGCTGTCCGTCCACGCCGATACAGGTGATGTCTTCCGGTTTATATCCGGTCTTCTCCAGCAGCTTTTTCACGCAGACACCGAAAAAAGCGCCGATCGCATAATTTAATTTTGATAGTGCAAACAGATCCAGCTTGTTGTCGAACGCGTCCCAGATCATCCGGTGAAGCCGCTCGGGCCAGTCCAGGGATATTCCGTCAATGAATTCCGGCGGTCCCGGCTGATCATCTTCCATCATTTCGATTCTCGCCAGTGCGCAATCTACTCCGTCGCAGGAGCTTCCGCTGTTTAATCCAATAATTAATGCCATTTTTTTCATCCTTTCCTGTTGTCTTATTCTTTTTTAATCATCCTGAAATCAAAACACCCTGTTTCCTGTTGCGCAACATATAAAAGCTCTGTCTGCAAAGTGAGACAAAAAAAGCCAACACTAAAAATAGTGTTGGCTTTCATAACCATACGGAAATCAAATATCAACCATTAATATCTGATGTTGTAAAAATTGTATCAGCATTTTCACCAAATGTCAATCCCTTATTTTTCTTTTCGTCCAGCTTTTTGCTCTTTTTTGCTTAATCTTCGAATCATTTTTTTGTATTATTTAAATACTATTATTGTAGCAGAAAAAACTTGAACCTATCATTAACTTATGTAAAAATCACCACTTATCAGTCGGAACCGGAAGCGGATCGACCGTATCACTCATTCTGTCTGCAAGCAGTTCCAGCATCCTGATTTTGACATCTTTATATTCCGGATGATCCCACAGATTTTCAAATTCATCCGGATCGTTTTTCAGATCATACAGCTCTCCTTCCCTTGACGTATGGAAACGTGACAGCTTATATCTCCCATCGAAAACCATTGTTCCATATGCCTCCGGCTGTGTATGCCAGGGCATTGCTTCATAATATTCACTATATACACTATCCCGGTGCGTATCCGGCTCTTTATCGCCTGTCAGAACATCTGCCAGCGAGCGGCCCTGCACGCCCTCCTCAATTCTGCCGAGGCAGAATTCCTCTATAGTAGGAACAATATCTGTCAGCTCCGTCAGTGTGTCCAGGCGTGCGCCTTCCATAAAATGCCCCTTCCACGACATAATAAGCGGTACATGTGACATCCCTTCATAAAAGTAAGGCCCTTTCAGATAAATCCCATGATCTCCGAGCATCTCCCCGTGGTCAGAAGTAAAAATCACAATCGTATTCTCTATCTCTCCGGTCTCCTCCAGAACCGCCATCAAACGCCCAAACTGGATATCTATCAGTTCTATCATCGCATAATAAGCTGCCTTGATCATCCGGTGCTCCTCATTATTCATTTCCTCATAAGCAAAGTGATGCGGCGTGGCAGTATTATTATATGCACTTGCATGATCCAGCTTCTGAAAAATTGTTTTCATCTCCAGCTCACCCGGACGGTATTTCGGCAGCGGAAGCCGGTCCGCCCCCCCCATATACTTGTCCAGCAGACGCTTCGGCGGATCAAACGCATGATGGGGATCAAAAATATTTACATTATAGAACCACGGCGGACTGTTAAATTCCGGCATCTGACGTTTTTCCTCTGCAGAGTAATGAATCCAGTCAATCACAGTGTCCACGCACCATTTTGTAAAATGATCTTCCTCGTCCATCCCCGTTTTGACATAGCCCATCTTATCAAAATCCGGGTACTGATATTTCTTTCCGCGTTTAAACAGCCACTGGCTATATTCATTGCCGCTCCAATAGGTACCGCCGGATTCCGGCAGACCGGCATTCCCGATGCCGGACGGGTTATGTGCCCAATGAAAATCTATAAAGCCGTCATCTATGCGCGCCTCCCGGATCGGACACGCCGTCGGGCCGCAGGGCGCCAGATGCAGTTTTCCCACCAGTGAACAATAATATCCGTGATCCGAAAGCACCCGTGAGATCAGACGCTCCTGCGGCGGCATGGACTGCCCGTTGGATCGGCATTTCGTCGTGCTGGGATAGCGCCCTGTCAGAAACGATGCCCTGCTGGGCGTACATACCGGTGACTGGCAATACGCATTCCGAAACAATACGCCGCCCGCTGCAAACCTGTCTATATTGGGGGTGTCTACCCATGGATTTCCATAACATCCCAATGTATCAAAACGCTGCTGGTCTGTGACAAACAGTAATACATTCGGACGTGTATCCGCATATTTATTCATAATTAATATCCTCCTTTACCACCATTTTATCAGATCTGTGATCCTGTTTCTCATTTCTACAAACTCCGGAGCAGCAATGTCACGCGGATGCGGCAGTTCATCCGGAATAATTTCTTTAATGGAAGTAGGTTTATTTGTCAGGACAAGGATCCTGTCACCCAGGTAGACCGCTTCCTCAATATTATGTGTGATAAATAAAACCGTTGTATTGGTCTGCTTGCAGATCCTCACCACCTCATCCTCCAGTTTAAACCGCAGATTTACATCAAGCTGTCCATACGGTTCGTCCATCAGAAGCAGTTCCGGCTGCGTAGCAAATGCCCTGGCGATCACCACCCGCTGCAGCATACTCGCCGATAACTGTTTCGGATAATACCCGGCAAATTTTGTCAGCCCTACTAATTCCAATGCTTCATCCACCTTGCGGTCAATATCTTTATAATCCTTCTTCATTTCCAGACCAAATCTCACGTTCTGCCGCACGGTAAGCCACTCCATTGCAGAATATTCCTGAAAAATATAGGTAATATTATGCTTTTTCAGGTCCACCTTTTCTCCGTTAAATAAAATATCTCCGGCTGTAGGCTCATATAAATGTGTAAGGCTGTTCAGAAAGGTTGTTTTTCCGCACCCGGTCGGACCTACAATACACAAGAACTCTCCTTCATATACATCGAAAGAAACATTATTTAATACCAGCAAATCCCCAAATTTCTTTGTCAGGTTTGAAACCCGAACCTTAACCTTTTTTTCCATTCTGTTCCCCCTATCAATCCGATGTATTCATCTGTTCTGTAATTTCCTTACGAAGTCTGAGAAATTCCGGACTTACCAGACTGCGCGGGCGCGGCAGGGTGATATGGTATTCTTTTTTTATCTGGCTCGGGCAGTCTGTCAAAAGAATTATCCGGTCCGCCAGATACAGTGCTTCTTCTATATTATTCGTCACAAACACGATCGTCCTTCTCTCATTTTCCCAGATTTTTCCCAGAGATTCCTGCATCATATAACGGGTCTGGGCGTCCAGATGTCCAAACGGTTCATCCATCAGAAGCACATCCGGCTCGCTGCAGTATGCCCTTGCAATCCCAACACGCTGTTTCATACCACCGGAAAGCTGTACCGGAAAGCTCTTCTCAAATCCGGTAAGCCCGACCAGATCAATAAAATACTGTGTCCTTTCTGCCAGCACTTTTTTATCTGCATTCCTTACTTTCTGACTAAAGCAGACATTATCCCATACCGTCATCCAGGGAAACAGCGCCATTGTCTGGTACACCACTGCCCGCGAAGGAGCAGGCTCTGTCACCAGGCTGCCATTATGAAATACCTCCCCCTGTGTGCATTCTTCCAGCCCTGCCATAATATAAAGAAGTGTCGTTTTTCCACACTGTCCCGGTCCGAAAAGTACCAGGAACTCATTCTCATACACATCAAATGTCAGATTCTGCAGCACCTCAAAATTCCCCGCTGAAGACGGGAAGCTTTTGGAAATCCCTCTGCACGTCAGCTTTTTCTTCCTTATTTCCCCTGATTGTTCCATACCAGACATCTCCTTTCCAACAACCGCATCCCATTCGCAAGCAGAAAACCTGTAATACCGATCGCCAGCATTCCCGCGATCATCTGCGTCATATCATTGATCCCCTGCCCCGCGATGATCAGCCATCCGATTCCTTCTGAGGAACGTACCATCTCTGCCGCCAGCATTGTCATCCACGCATTAGAGAGCGCAACCTGGGCACCTGAAAAAATAGACGGTACGGCTGAAGGCACTACAATCCGGAAAAACACCTGATAACTGGAAGCGCCCAGCATCCGCGCCGCTCCGATCAGCTGCTTATCCACCCGCACTGCCCCCGCATAAGAATTCAAGGTAAACGGCACAAACGCTGCAATAAAAATCAAAAAATATTTATATTTTTCACCAATGCCAAACCAGAGAATTGCCAGCGGAATCCATGCCAACGGCGCGATCGGTCGAAGCAGATCAAAAATCGGTTTAAAAATTGCCCGTACATAAGGAAACCATCCCATCGTCAATCCAAGTACGATTCCAAGAACACATGCCAGAAAATATCCGATCACAACGCGGCTCAGACTCCACAGCGTATGTCCCCAGATGGTATAATTCCCGACTTTATTTGTCAGCATATGAAGGAACCGTCCGATTACTGCCACCGGGGTGGGAAATCCAATCTCTGAACGCGCGGCCATCACAGCAATCTGCCAAAGAAAAAGCAATACCAAAAACGTAGCCGTTCCATACAGAAACGATCTGATCTTTTGAAACCTGGGCTTCATCTACTGTACCTCCCCCTTCACAACGATTTTTTCCAGAGTATCCAAAATCGCAGAAAGAATCGTTCCGATGATTCCGATCAAAATCATCCCTACCACGATCAGATCTGCCCGGCTGAGGAGCCGTCCCATCTGGATCATATATCCCAATCCGCTTGCTGACCCAAGCATCTCCGCTGCAACCAGAGCACCCCATGAAGAATTCAGCGAAACCTTCAGCCCCGTAAAAATATAAGGGAGTGCTGTCGGAATTGCTACCCTGCACAAAATCCTCAGCTTTGATCCGCCAAAAGTCTGCGCCACCCAGATATGTACCGTTTTGGTTGCCTTGATTCCCGTATAAGAATTAATCACACATGGAATAAAAGCGGATAGAAATACGATCGAAGCCTTTGCTATCACACCAATTCCCAGCAGAACGATCATGATTGGGATCCAGGCGATCGGAGGGATCGTTCTCACGAAATCAAAAACCGGCTTCAGTGCCAAATCTGCTTTTTCCCACCATGCCATCACTATGCCAAGCGGCACACCGATCACAGCTCCCAGGCAAAAGCCCAGACCTGATACCTGCAGACTTGCCAGAATATGCTGCGGAAGTGTCGAGCCATCCGGCTTTTTCACAGTCCATTTCATCCCGATTGTCTGCAATACTTTCACAGGAGACGGGAGCATGGTGGATGGTATCACCTTTAAAACGTCCGTAAGTAATTGCCATACTGCAAAAAAAGCAACCAGCGAGATAATCGATATTATCTGAAATCTTCGTTTCGATTTTTTCTTCATAATAACCACCAATCCTATTTTAGAGTGCAAAAGAGGG
>CAJKKX010000053.1 GCA_905200565.1 uncultured Lachnospiraceae bacterium | reverse complement strand
GTTAAATAAGATGACAGACCAGGATTCAGCAGAAATTCTGGTGAAATATGAAGGGGTAAACATCGGCGGTTCCATTAAGACCAGAACCGCCTACAATATGCTCAAAGAAGCAGAAAAAGCCGGGCTTTTAAAAGAAGATTCCATTATCGTGGAGCCGACCAGCGGAAATCAGGGCATCGGAATCGCACTGGTAGGAGCGGTGAAAGGCTACACGGTGAAGATTATCATGCCGGATTCTGTCAGTGAAGAGCGCAGGAAGCTGGTACAGCAGTACGGGGCGGAAGTGGTACTGATACACGATGACGGAGATATCGGAAAATGTATTGATGAGTGCCTGAAAACAGCGCTCCGCATGGAGAAGGAAGATTCCAGAGTCTTTGTGCCCCAGCAGTTTTCCAATCCAAACAATCCGCTCGTCCATAAATACCATACGGCGGTGGAGATTCTGGAGCAGGTGGAAGGCCCGGTGCATGGTTTCTGCTCCGGCGTGGGAACGGGCGGCACGCTGTCAGGAATTGGAGAAGTGTTGAAAAATCAGTACCCGGATATTACGATCTGGGCAGTAGAGCCGGAACATGCGGCGATTCTCTCAGGAGGAAGCATCGGGACGCATTTACAGATGGGCATTGGAGACGGGCTGATTCCGGATAACCTGAACATGAATATTTATGAGGATATCTGTGTGGTGACAGACGAGGAAGCCCTGGAAGTTTCCAAAAGGCTTGCAAGAGCGGAAGGGCTGCTGTGCGGGATTTCCAGCGGTTCTAATGTGGCGGCGGCTTTAAAGCTGGCGAAAAAGCTTGGGCCTGGAAAAACGGTGGTTACGATACTGCCGGATACGGGAGAACGCTATTTCAGCACGGTTCTTTTTTCGTAAAATAGCAGGATGACTTGCGTAAAGGCTGTGAACGGATTGAAATGATAGATTTTATATTTTGAAAGAAAGTAAACATAAGAGAGGAGAAAATTGATGAGCGATTACAGAATTGAGACAAAATGTATCCAGTCTGGCTGGAAGCCGAAAAAAGGGGAGCCGAGGGTGCTTCCGATTTATCAGAGCACTACGTTTAAATATGACACTACCGATGAGATGGGAAAGCTGTTTGACCTGGAGGAAAGCGGATATTTTTACACCAGGCTCCAGAATCCTACCAACGATGCGGTAGCGACAAAGATTGCAGATTTAGAGGGCGGCGTGGCGGCTATGCTTACCTCGTCCGGACAGGCGGCGAATTTCTACGCGGTGTTTAATATCTGTGAGGCAGGGGATCACATTGTCTGCGGTTCGGCGATTTACGGCGGCACATTCAATCTGTTCGGCGTTACGATGAAGAAGCTGGGGATTGACTGTACGTTCGTGGATGTGGATGCCCCGGCGGAAGAGATTGCCAAAGCTTTCCGTCCAAATACAAAAGCAGTGTTTGCAGAAACCATCGCAAATCCGGCTCTCGTGGTTCTGGATATTGAAAAGTTTGCAAAGCTGGCTCACGACCATGAGGTTCCGCTCATCGTAGACAATACCTTCGCTACTCCGGTGAACTGCCGTCCTTTTGAGTGGGGGGCGGATATCGTGACTCATTCTACTACAAAATATATGGATGGACACGCCATGCAGGTAGGCGGGGCCATCGTTGACAGTGGAAATTTTGACTGGGATGCGTATGGAGAAAAATATCATGGACTGACACGGCCGGATGAGTCTTATCACGGGGTTGTATATACGGAGCGTTTTGGAAAAGCGGCCTATATTACGAAAGCAACGGTGCAGTTGATGAGGGATTTGGGGTCGATCCCATCGCCTCAGAACTGCTTTCTGCTGAATGTTGGACTGGAGACATTGCCGCTGCGAGTGGAGCGTCATTGTTATAACGCCCAGAGAGTAGCAGAGTTTTTAAGCGCCCATGAGAAAGTGACCCAGGTAAGCTATGCAGGATTGCCGGGAGATAAGTATCATGCACTGGCTGAGAAATACATGCCAAACGGAACCTGCGGCGTCATTTCCTTTGAAGTGGCAGGCGGGCGTGACGGCGCCGTGCGGTTCATGGACAGCCTGAAGCTGGCGGCCATCGTCACACATGTGGCAGACGCCCGCACCAGTGTGCTTCATCCTGCCAGCCATACTCACAGGCAGATGAACGACCAGCAGCTTGCGGAGGCCGGGGTTTCACCGGGTATGATCCGTTTCTCTGTGGGAATCGAGAATGCAGAGGATATCATTGCCGATCTGGAGCAGGCGCTGGCGAACGTATAGAAAAGGACAGGAAGAAGATAGAGATTTCAGACGAGGGGCTGTTGCAGAAAAATCCTTCTGCACCAGCCTTTTTGCAACAATAGAATCGTCAGATACAGGGGAGGATACGGTATGCGTTTTTTTCATGTAGCGGATGTTCATTTGGGAGCGGAGCCGGATGTAGGGTTTCCGTGGGGAAAAAAGCGGAAAGAGGAGATATGGGAGAGCTTTCGGCGGCTCGTCGTCAGAGCAGAGGAGGAAAAGATTGATCTGTTTTTGATCGCAGGGGATTTGTTTCACAGGCAGCCTTTGCTTCGGGAGCTCAAAGAAGTAAATTATCTGTTTTCCACACTGACGCGCACGAAGGTAGTGCTGATAGCAGGAAATCATGATTACCGGAAAAAAGGCTCTTTTTATGAAGGCTTTCCGTGGCATGAAAATGTGACCTGCCTGGATGGAGAGCGCTGCGGGAGGGTCGTATTTCCAAAACTTCAGACGGCGGTGTATGGTCTGAGCTATCATACCAGAGAGATCCGGGAACCGCTGTATGACGGGCTGAACCCCAAAAAGGATGGGCTGTTTTCCATTTTGCTGGCACACGGCGGGGATGAAAAGCACATTCCAATCGATAAAAGAAAGCTGCTGTGCTCAGATTTTTCCTACATTGCGCTGGGGCATATCCATAAGCCGCAGATTCTGGCAGCCGACCGGATGGCGTATGCAGGCGCATTGGAGCCGTTGGATAAAAATGATTGCGGCCCGCATGGGTATCTTTCGGGGGAATATACAGAAGGCCGGTTAAAGATTTGCTTTGTTCCCTGGGCCACGCGGGATTACCGGAGGCTGGAAATCGAAGCAGACGAGAGCCAGACAGATTTTTCCCTGCAAGAGCAGATCGAAAGGGAAATTCGGGATGGCGGAAAGGAAAACATCTATCGGGTTCATTTGACAGGATTCCGGGCTCCGGATATGGAATTTCAGATCAGGCGTTACGATAGGCTGGGGAATATTGTGGAGGTCGTGGATGACACGGAGCCTGCGTATGATTTTGAAAAGCTGCTCAGAGAGCACAAAGAAGATGTGATAGGCTGCTTTATCGCCAGGCTCTACCGGGAGGATATGGACGACATACAGAGAAAAGCGCTGGTCTGTGGAATACAGGCGCTGCTGGAGGGGGGAAGAAAGTGAAGATTCTCGAACTGCAAATAAAAAGCTTCGGAAAGTTTTCGAATCAGACGGTTTTGCTTCACGACGGGGTGAATATCATCTATGGAAAAAATGAGACGGGGAAATCTACGATCTATGCTTTTATCCGGGCTATGTTTTTCGGATTGGAAAGGGCGAGAGGGCGCGCGGCGAGGAATGATGAATACAGCTTGCGGAAGCCCTGGGAAAATCCGGGTTGTTTTTGGGGAGCAATGCGTTTTGAAAGCGGGGGAAAGGTCTTCCGGCTGGAAAGAAATTTCAGCACACAGGAGAAATCTTCCGTACTGGTCTGTGAAACAGACGGTGAGGAACTTTCAGTTGAAAACGGGGATCTTGATGTCCTTCTGGAAGGAATGAATGAGATTTCCTATCGCAATACTTTCCTGATTGGGCAAAAGGGGAGCGCTACCGATGAAGGATTGCTGCGTGAGCTTCGGAATTACATGAGCAATCTGCAAAATGCAGGGGATGCAGAGGTTGATGTGGGCCAGGCTATCGCTTCCCTGGAGGAAAAACGGCGAAAGGCAGAGACGGAGAAGAAAAGGATACGGGAAAAAAGAGATTTCCGGGAACGGGAGATTCAGGCGAGACTGGATTATATGCAGCAGGAAACTGCCCGTCTGAGGGAAGAAGAAACCGAATGTCTGGAAAAGCTTCGAAAACTGGCACAGGATGGCAAGCAGCCGGGGGCAGGAAAGATGCGTCGGGAGAGCGGTGAGGAAGGAGAGCAAAAAAGAATTTTTGCAGGGGGATTTTTATGCCTTGTGCTGTGTCTGATCGGTGTTTTACAGTCCTCTTTCTGGCTGAAACTGGTCAGCGCGGCGGGCGGTATGGTTTGCCTTTGCATCGTGGCGGCGGCTTTTCTGTCCATGCGAAAGGGGAGCAGGCCAGAAATGGAAGAAAAGCATCACGTGCTTTTGCAGGAAGCTGAAAAGTGGAGAGGACATCTGGAGCATATCCGCAGGGAGTTGAGAGAGAAACAGGTATTGGAGGAAAATGTGAGGGAGAGTCTGCGTGAGGCGCAGGAGGATGACAGTGATACAGACAGACTGAATCAGGAGATCGCAGCGTGGAACATGGCGGCGGAGACGATACGGGAGGCTTCCAGGGAAATATACGGAAAATGGGAAGGAAGCCTGAACCGCCGGGTGTCACAGATTCTTGGAAAAATCACGCAGGGCCGTTATACCAGGGTTTTTCTGGATGACAGTTTTCAGATACGGATTGCGGCGCCTTCTGGGATTCTGGACGTCCGGCAGGTAAGCAGGGGAACGATGGAACAGATATACTTTGCGCTGCGCATGGCGGCAGGAGAACTGTTCAGCGCAGGAGAGCCGGTGCCGGTTATTCTGGACGAAGCATTTGTGATGTATGATGACGAGCGTCTGGAAGAAATTCTGCGATGGCTGGAGCAGGGAAAAAATCAGGTCATACTGTTTACCTGCCAGAAAAGAGAAACCCGGATTCTCGAAAAAATCCGGGCAGAGTAAATGCGATTCTGTACTGTGGATATGATATACCTGCATCATTGATTATGAGAAGCCAGGAATTTCTTAATGCGCTCCAGAGGATTCAGAAGATTGCTCAGAGAAGCATCGTGGTTCAGGGTATAAGCCAGATATTTGCTCATGTCGCAGTTAATGTAATAAGGCTTCTGCAAAAGCTCCGGCGTCTGATAGACCAGATTGGTAGTCAGTACATAGTCAAGCAGACCCTCTTCGTAGGCTTTGTCAAATTTTGCCAGCCCGTTTGTAAACAGCCCGAAGGTTGCGCACATGAAAACACGTCCGGCCTTGCGTTTTTTCAGTTCTGCGGCTACATCCAGGACGCTGCCGCCGGAGGAAATCATATCGTCTACGATGATAACATCCTTCCCTTCCACATCGGAACCGAGAAATTCATGGGCCACGATGGGGTTCGTGCCATTGACGATGGTGGCGTAGTCACGGCGTTTGTAGAACATGCCCATATCTACGCCGAGAACATTTGCCATATAGACGGCACGTCCCATACCGCCCTCGTCCGGGCTGATAATCATAGTAGAATCCTTATCGATATGGAGATTGGGAACGGCCTTGAACAGTCCCTTGATGAACTGATAGACCGGCTGGACGGTATCGAAGCCTTTCAGGGGAATGGCATTCTGTACACGGGGATCGTGGGCGTCGAAGGTAATAATATTGTCAACACCCATATTCACCAGTTCCTGAAGCGCCAGCGCACAGTCCAGGGATTCCCTGCCGGTACGTTTGTGCTGCCGGCTTTCATATAAGAAGGGCATGATGACGGAGATTCTTCTTGCTTTTCCGCCAAGCGCCGCGATAATACGTTTCAAATCCTGATAATGGTCGTCGGGGGACATATGGTTTTCATGACCGCAAAGAGAATAGGTCATGGAGTAATTGCATACGTCTACAAGAATAAAGACGTCATCCCCCCGCACAGATTCGTTTATGATACCCTTTGCTTCGCCGGAGCCGAAACGGGGTACTGCTGTATCTAAAATATAAGAATCTCTCTGATAGCCCTCAAAAGCGATGGTAGTTTTATGTTCGCTTTCACGTTCACGCCGCCATTTTACCAGATACTGATCGATTTTCTGGCCAAGCTCCTTGCAGCTTTCCAGCGGGACGATTCCTAAAGGGCCTACGGGGATCGTCTCAAGATTGCGTTCTTCTGTTACTTTCATAATGTCTCCTCCATGAAAATGAATCGTTTCAATATTTTAAAAATCTCTTTTTAGTTTACCACAAGATTCGGTGAGGTCAAGTTCTTTTCCAGTTTCTTTTTCAGGCGGATGTCGTCGCCGATCAGTTTCCGGATGCGATAGTTGCTGGAGATGCGGGAAAAGACGCGCTCAGAGTAAGTATCCCGGAAAATATTCATAGGCATATTCGTGGAAATGATGGTGGATTTTTTCCGGATCAGCCGTTCGTTAATGCACAGAAAAAGCTGCGAGGAAACAAAGGTGTTTGTAAGCTCTGTTCCCAGATCATCAATAATGAGCAGATCGCAGTCAAAGATATAGGAGTGCATCTGCTGCAATTCGGAAATGTCATCGCCCCGCCCGAAAGTCGTTTTTGAAAACAGGTCAAATAATTCGAAAGCCGAAAAATAAATGACAGAATGCGCGCTCTGGAGCAATTCTCTGGAGATGCAGTGGGTGAGGAAGGTTTTTCCCACGCCTGTTTCGCCGTAGAAAAAGAAATTGTCCGGTATCTGATCAAAGAAGCGGATAAATTCTTTGCACTCCGTTACAAGCTTCTGCATCGTGGCGAGGGCGGACAGCCCGGTAGCCGGATTGACGATCTGCTCAGAGTAATAGTCAAAGGAAAAAGTGTCGAAATTCTCTTCGGCCAGAATATCCCGGATATTGGACTGGGTATAGAGCAGATCAATGACAGCCTGCTTAAAGCAGTGACATTTCTGGCTGCCCTGAAAGCCTGTGTCCCGGCAGTCCGGGCAGGTATAGTGCATTTCCAGATAGTCTTCGGGATAGCCCTGGCTGCGAAGCAGTGTTTTTCGCTGGTCGCCTAAAATGGCGATCTGCTCTTTTAAGTCTGCAAGAGCGGAGGCGTCTCCGTCCAGCAGTTTTCTTGCCTGTTCCACGCTCAGAGCAGCGATCAGGCCGTCGATTTTGGAAAGCCCCGGTACAGAGGTACAGGCATCCTGAATACAGGCGTCCTGACGGCGTTTGTTTTCCGCCTGTTTGCGGTAATATTCACGCATAATGGTATCATACTGGGTATTTTTCAGCGCCACGTTGTATCCCCCTTTTGCTGTTACGTGTTGAGCAGTTGTTTTTCAAGTTCATCAAAGTCATAATCCCTCTGATGGAAATTATTGAACCGGTTAGTGGAAGCCGCTTTTGGCTTCGGCTCCGTGCTTTTCTTCTTTTTTGCATGTTCCGCATCCAGTTCTTTCAGATCGGATAAATGGCGGACCTTTGCCTTATGCCATTCTTCCAGAATCTTATCCGCATACTGAAAATTCGGACGCTGTGTCTGGGAGATGGTACGGCCACATGCTTCTGTAATAAGATCTATCGTAAAATGCCAGGTGTTCAGCCATCGTTCCATGCACTCAACTTCAGGTTTTACAGGCCCCCTGCCTTTGATGCCAAAGGCATTTAAAATCTTGTAATAGTTCCGGTTGTAAAGATTCGTACTCTGTTTTGCTTCCGCAACGGTGCGAATGCCCTCCTTTGCCCATTCGAGGGCCACCTTTTCCATATAATGGCTGCTCTTGCTGCCTTTTGAGACGCAGTACTCAATCAGATATTCGATGAGATCCGCGGAAAAGTGCAGGGTGTCATAAAAATACAGAATGTTTGAGATTTCTGTGGGGCTGAGCGGTTTTCCAATGTATTTTGACGCAATGTAAATAAGCTGCTGAATGTCATAATATATAATTCCTTCCCTATTAGTATAGGAAGTATCCTATATTTTTCCTATGTTCCTGCATAAAAGGGGGACAGGGGTTCAGTGCTTCTTTTTCAAAAGGCTGTTGGTATAGATGCGCAGGACCTCCTCCTTGCCCGCCGAAGCCTCCGGATCAAGAAAGCGAATGCCAGAAAGCGTGTCATTTTCGTCAAAAGTAAGCTGCAATAGCCCCTCTCTCTGCCAGTAGGATAAGGCTCTGTGGATATCCTTTTCCGTGTGCTCCAGCGTCTCAGCGATTTCGCCAAGCGAAATCATTTTTCCGGCAGATACCATGCGGAGCAGGTAGAGGTAAAGCTTTACATATTCCCCGTTTGCCTGCGGCATATAGCGGTCAATAAAAATATTCGGTAGGATTGTTGTACGGTTGTCAATGTCTGTATGTAAAGATAGTTCGCTCAATGTATTCACCTGTTTCTTCCAGTTGGACAGGGAAAGCCTGTCTGTTTTCAACGAGTATAAGTATAGCATAAGTTCGAAAAAAAGAGAACCTGATTTTTCCGTGAGGGACAAAGAAGGACAGAGTGGACAAAGGAATGTGGAATTTGTGGATAATGTGGATAACGATGTGAAGGAATTTTTAGAACGGAGCGGAAAGCGCCGGAAAATAAAAGAAAAGTCTAAAAATAGGAAATTCTGTGGAAAACTTATGTAAACTGAGATGTCCACAAAAAAATCCACATATTTACGCAGACAAAATGTGCATAAACATGTGGATAATGTGGATAACTATCGGAAAGCGCTGTAAATACCGGGGAAAAAGGTGTGGATAAAAATGGTTATGAAAAAATTATTTTCCAAGCAGATGTTCTCCGATTTTTACCACGTCTCCGGCGCCCATCGTAAGGATGAGGTCGCCGTTTTCACAATGCTCCAGTAAGAAGTTTTCGATGGCGTTAAAGGATGGAAAATAGCAGGCGTCTCCGCCGCGGGCATTGATCAGTTCCATCAGATTTCTGGAACTGACGCCAAGATCATCCGTTTCACGGGCCGCATAAATGTCTGCCAGAATCACTTTGTCTGCCCGGCAGAGCGCATCCGCAAATTCGTTCATCAGAGCTTTCGTTCTCGTGTAGGTGTGGGGCTGAAAGACGCACCAGGTCGTTTGGTGGGGATAATTCGCTGCGGCGTCCAGTGTCGCGCGGATTTCGGTAGGATGATGTGCATAATCGTCGATGATGGTGATACCGCCGATCTCTCCTTTTTTTTCAAAACGTCTGTCCGTGCCGCCAAAGTCCAGCAGTCCCCTTTGCATGGCTTCGTACGGAATATGAAGAAGGTCCGCCAGAACCAGTGTGGCTACGGCATTTGAAACATTGTGGGCGCCTGGAACACGAAGCTGGAAATGTCCAAGAACTTTTTTATGCTTTAACAGGTCAAAGGAACCGCAGCCCATGGAGTCGTAAGAAGTATTTTCTGCACAGTAGTCGCCGCCTTTGCCGTAAGTCACTACCTGGCAGGCAAGACCGTCTGTGATTTCCTGATAATTTTCGATTTCCTGATTGATGATCAGTGTGCCGTCCTGCGGGAGGCGTTCTGCAAAAAGGCGGAAGGAATGCCGGATATCGTTCAGATCTTTAAAAAAATCCAGATGATCGGCGTCAATATTTAAGATCAGGCTGATCTTCGGGTAAAATGAATAGCTGATTACTTTTGTGGCATTAAAACTT
>CAJKKX010000052.1 GCA_905200565.1 uncultured Lachnospiraceae bacterium | reverse complement strand
TCCCTGTGGCGGCCGCCGCCAGCTCCGCAACACGCGAAGGCTTTGTGGTTCCTATCACAGCCTGTTTTACCGCCGGGCATCTCAGTATCCAGGCAATCGCTATTGCTCCCGCAGAGACCCCGTACTTTTCGCCCAGCCGTCCAAGCTGTTCATTCAGCCTGGGATATTTACTGCTTCCCAGAAAGCTGCCCTCGAAAAATCCGTACTGAAGAGAGGACCAGCTCTGGATCGCTATCCCCCGCAGCCGGCAGTAGTCCATGACGCTGCCCGTACTCATGGCAGCGCACTCCGACGTCATGTTTACGTTGACCGCCTCATCAATCATCTTTGTATAGGCAGCGCTGAGCTGAAGCTGGTTTACGCACAGATGCTTCTTTGTGCAGCGCAGCAGCTCTATCTGCATGGGATTCATATTGCTGACACCAAAATCCAGCACCTTGCCCGACGCCTCCAGCTTCTCAAATGCCTCAGCCACCTTGTCCGTATCCATAAGCACATCCGGTCTGTGCAGAATCAGCAGATTCAGGTGATCCGTGTGAAGCCTCTGCAGGATACCGTCCACCGATTTCAGAATGTGCTCTGCGGAAAAGTCGTAGAAGCCCTCGCGGATACCGCACTTTGACTGAATAAACATTTTTTCCCGCAGCCCAGGCTGCCCCGCCAGCAGCTCACCAAATCTGGTTTCCGACATCCCTCCGCCATAAATATCCGCATGGTCGAAGGTGTTGATCCCCGCCTCCAGCGAAGCCCCGACAAGCGCATCCAGCTCTCCTGCGCTCATATCCGCGATCCGCATACATCCCAGAACCACCTGGGACGCCCTGGTTTCCTGTTCATTGATGTTTATATATTTCATGCCTTTTTACCCGTCCCTTTCTACAGCCTGCAATCCAGCAGAAAACAGGATTCCCCGCCGTTATTTTACCAATATGTTTTTCCGGAATACTTCCATCAGATATTCCGCGTCCTTTTTTGCAATCTCATGTCCGGCAAAGGGTCCCGACAGGGAACAATATCCTGCGTCTATTCCGTATATTTCCTTCATCAGCAGCTTAATCCCCGGCATATTCCCAATCCGTTCATCTGCGTAAGCTTCCGATACCTCATTCGCCCGGTACTGCAGCTCTCTTGCTTTTGCGTAGTCCCCGTTTTCCAGGCAGCGCATCATTTCCTTATAATGATAACAGGTGACTGCCTGAAGAGCGCCGATATTGCCGTCCGCCCCCATCTGCTTCGAGCAGTAAGCCAGCTCGTCCGCTCCTGTCAGGATATTCAGCTCCGGCGCATGTTTTTTAAACCTCTCCAGTATGTAAAAGTTGGTATCGGTAAACTTAATGCCCCGAAACGTTGGAACTGCCTTCATGGCTTCCAGAAATTCCACCGGGGAAATGGGCTTATCTCCCGTCAGCGTCCTGCCGTTGTCCACCCAGTAGATAAAAAACGGCGTATCCGGAGCCGCCTCTGAAATTCTGCAAAAATAATCAATGTTATCCTGCAGAGACGCTTCTCTGGAAATTCCCACCGAAGATACGGCATAAGCGCCGCGCTCTGCCGCGTGAGCCGCAAGCTCGATGGAATCATCAAGATTCTGATTATATCCCACATGGACAAAAATGGGCAGCGTTCCATCTGACGCTTTCAGAACCGCTTCCGTCCACTGCATACGCTTCTCCTTAGGCAGATAGGCGCCTTCTCCCGTCCATCCCAGCATATACAGACCATCTGCGCCCTGCTCTTTATAAAAATCAAGCATTGCAGGCGCCAGTTCCGTTTTCACATTTCCATTCTTATCAAGGGGCGTCATCAACGCAGGAAGCACTCCTTTAATCAAACTCATCGTTTTCTCCTCTCTGGCGGAAGCAGCCATCTCCGCCAGTAAACATATTCTTTTTTTACTGCTTAACACCCGATACCGCCACGCTCTCCACGATATATTTCTGCAGGAACAGAAATACGATTGTCAGCGGGATGGCGCTCAGTACCGCCATTCTCGGTCCGTAGTATACGCTGCTCTGTGTCGAGTTAAACAGCGCAACACCGACGGATATGACCTGTTTCGATGAATCCCTTATGACCACCAGCGGCCAGAGATAGGAATTCCAGTGGGCTATGACCTGCAAAATACTCAGCGTTGCAATTACCGGCTTGGAAAGCGGCAGAATAATGCTGAAAAACACTCTCCACACACCGCCGCCATCCAGATAGACCGATTCTATCAGTGCATTCGGGATCGTTGCAATGTTCTGTCTCGCAAAAAATACACCGTAAACGTAGGCAAACTGTCCAAGAATCAGCGGCCAGTAAGTATTCAGCAATCCCCAGTCCCGATACTGGATATAAAGCGTGACCATTCTCGACTCAAAAGGAACCATCATCACCGCAAGCATGAAGATATACAAAAATTTCTTTCCCGGAAATTTGCCTTTTGCAAACGCAAAGCCGCAGCACAGGGCAAAGAACACGGATATCACGGTATTCACCACCGTCAGAAAAAGAGTATTCATATAATACCGCGGTAAATCTATCAGCTTTGCCGCCGCCTCGTAGTTAAAGGTCGTAAACTCATGCGGAAGCCACGAGAAAGCCGGAAGCGCCGTGGTCGCCTCACGGTCGAAGGAAAGAACGACCGCCCACCAGAGCGGCGTCAGGATAATTCCCAGGAGTACCAGCAGAACAATAACTGTCACAATTTTTCTTATATTTTTTCTGCGCATCCCTCAGCCCTCCTCTTCATCATTCAAAAATCCGGTCATTTTCACATTAATCATGGTAAACACGAACACCAGCAGAAACAGCACTATGGAACCCGCAGAAGACAGCCCGAACTGCGGAACATCAAAGCTGAACTGGTATATATACATCAATATGGTCTGCAGCGTGCCGCTCGGAATGCCGGCTGCGCTGTTCTGTCCCACTATGTAAAGGTCCGTGAAACGGGACAGACCATTGATAACGCCCGTTACAAGCAGAAACGTAAAGCAGTTTCTCATCAGCGGCATTACGATATACCGGATCGTTTTCCAGGGCGTCGCCCCGTCGACGGTTGCCGCCTCATACAGCTCTCCCGGAATCGACTGAAGACTCGCCAGATTAATCAGCATAGAATAACCCGTGTTGGACCAGCACCACAGTATCGTCGCTCCAATCTTGGAGTATCTGGCGTCAGACAGCCATCCGATGGTAACCTCTTTTCCCAGAATCGCCGACAGGAAGGTATTGAGCAGACCACCGTTTCCCTGCAGCACTACGGAAAACATCAGAATGACGCTGACGCCGGTAATAATATTGGGAAGATAAAATCCAATCCTAAAAAAGCTCTGCAGCTTTCCTTTGCCCAGACTGTTAATCAGCACCGCCAGAAAAAACCCAAGCGGTATCGTCAGAAGTCCCAGGAACGCCAGTACAAATGTATTGACGATGGCTCTTATAAACTGCGACTGTCCGAAAATTGTACGGTAATTCCTGATTCCGACGAACTTCTCTCCATACCCGACTATCGACACATCGTACAGACTGTATTGAATCGTTTTCCCCATTGGCAGATATACAAACAGTATCAAAGCGACGACACTGACAATAAGGAAGGGATACCATCTAAGCTGCTTTTTTAATTCCCTCACATTAAGTTTCTTTTTCACCTGTTTTCTCCTTTACTGCGTCAAATGTTTATCTGCCAGCCTGCCGGATATTACTTCACAGCCAGGAACTCTTCCACTGTATTCTGCATGGTCTGCGCCGCATCCTCCGCAGATATCGTTCCCTTAACAAGGTCCAGCGTCACGGAGCCCAGTGTGGCAGTAACCGGTCCAAAGCTGATGTTGTTGTAGTACGCGGTGGTAGAGTTGCTGAATTCATTCGGCATAGCCTCAAGTGTTCTGCTGATGGCGTCCGCTTTGTCGCCCATGATTTCACGCACGGTATCCAGTCCCTCCGGCACATTCGGAATCTGTCCGCAGTCAATCACCCACTGTACCGCCACAGGGTCCGTGGTCATAAATTTGATAAATTCCCACGCCCAGTCTTTGTGTTCGCTTGTTTTGCAGATAGCCATGTTGTTGCAGCCCTTGAAGCTGGAGGGACTTCCTGCGTGCTCTCCCTCTTCAATCACCGGCATGGACATGAAAACGAATTTATCTTCCACTCCGCCTACCTGCGCCTCATTAAAGTGCTTGAAACCATCCGGGCTGTAGCGGATCGCCGTGTCATTGTCCTCCGTGAGCTGATAAGCAATGTTTACACCCTCCCGGACAGCGGGACTGCAGTATTCTCCCAGATCCTTAATCATCTGGAATACCGAAAGAGCCTTATCGCTTGTATAATCAACGGCGCTCTCCTCCACCGTCTTTCCGTAGGTAAATACCTGGGCGTCATATGCGCTGGCTATCATCTGGAACGTAAAGAAGGCATTGTTTGCGCTGTCCATGCTGTCAATCTGGACCCCGTAGGTCTGCTCGCCGGTCACCGGGTCCGTGCCGGTCATCTGCTCTGCCAGAGAGAGCATATCCGACCAGGTCCAGTTTTCATCCGGAAGGTCTACGCCGTAATGCTCAAAGATGTCCTTATCCAGATAGCAGAGCATCGGGCTGAGCGTATACGGAATACCGGTCGTCGTCGGTACCGTCAGGTCGTTGATGTCCGTGGTTCTTCTGGTCTCCGTTGTATAAATGCTGTCCGCATACTCCGGGTCCGCCGCCAGATATTCATCCAGAGGCTCCACCAGAGCCGTCAGCGTAGCGCCGTGCAGAACGACGTCCACCTCACCGCTGAGCACCGCCGCCTGCACTGCTGACTGCCAGCTGTCCCAGGGCGCATTTTCGATTTCCAGTTTTACATTTGGATGAAGCTCTTCCCATCTGTCGATGATCACATTGTATCCCGGAGTCTCCAGACCGGTCACCATATCCAGTGCGCCCGATTCTCCCTGGGAACCCAGAAGTCCAGGACCCATCAGCCGGAGTGTAATCTCCTCATTTTCATCCAGTTCCGCTGCTTCTGCGCTGATATTTCCGTAGCCCGCCAGCAATCCCGCTGCCATTCCTGCACATAAAATACTGCTGATAATCTTCTTTTTCAATTCTTTTTCCTCCCATTTAAAATGATTTGTTGTGTGAAATTATTGATACAGTTACACGATGTTCTTTTCCATTCCCCTTTCTAACAATTACATATTTTTTACATATTTATGTAATTGTTTGTGTAATTTTTCGAATTGTTATAAAGCTCTTTGTTGTGTCAGTTGCTATGTTAATAATATATCTTTCTCTTTCATTTGTCAATTATCACAATTTCACGAAAACATCTGATTGTTTTTGTGAAATTCTTATATGTAATATTACATATTTAAAAGCGACATTCCTGCGGTTTCATATGAAATATTTTCACTTTTCAATACTTTTTCTATTTTCTTTCCGTAAATAATGTGATATAATTACACCATATACATCACATTTGAAGCACGTTATTCTAATTTAAACAGGGAGACCTTCTATGAAAAAGAAAGCTACCATCAAAGATGTCGCTGCAAAAGCGGGCGTATCCGTTGCAACTGTTTCCAGATGGATTCACTCTAATGGATATGTCTCAGAGGCGAATGCCCAAAAGATAGACGAGGCGGTTCATTATCTGGGCTATCAGACAAAGCAGAAAACAGAACCCTCCTGCGATAAAAAGCGCAGAATCATCGCCGTTATCGGAGGCTCTGCCGGCATAGAGCATACTTATCTTCCAAGACTTTCCCATGCTTTATCGATTGCCGCCGGCAAAATGGGATATTATACGATGTACATTGCCAGACAGCCCGACAATGAAAATCTTTCCGACATTATACGGATCGCCCTCTCCGAGCAGGTCTGCGGTATCATTATCTCCGATTTTAAGGACCTGTCTCTTACGCAGTCAAATAAACTCTTTCTTGCAAACTGCGGCGTTCCTGTGGTCATCACCGAGCGCGCCGTGTGCGCCGAGCTGAACGGCGTTTACATCGATACCATGCAGGGTGTTTACATGGCTACAAAATATCTGATAGAAAGCGGCAGAAAAAGGCTGCTGTATCTGACAAAGTCCATAGACGGCAGCGTTGAGAATGACAGACTTGTAGGATTTCAGACTGCAGTGAAGGAATGTCCTGAGCCGGACTTCGGATATGAGATACGTATCTGTGAATCGATGCAGCGGGAAGCCTGCGCCGATGCCCTGGAAAAGATTTATCAGAGCAGCTTTATCCCGGATGGCATCGTCTGCTGGTCCGATGTTTATGCTATCACCACCATGCAGTTTTTGTATAAAAAACAAATCCGGGTTCCGGAGGAGACCGCCGTGGTCGGATACGATGATTTTCTGGCATCCTATTCCACGATTCCGCTTACCTCCGTGCGCTCCCCCTTATCAGAGCTGGCAAGGGAGGCGGTGGGAATCATTGTAAATAATCAGAATTCCGACGGAGAATTTTTCGCCCGGACCATCACCGTAACGCCAAAACTAATCATCCGGGAATCCACCTGATGCTTTTCTGTCCATTACAGACTGCAGGGCAGCACGTTTTATCATGCTGCCCTCTGACCTTTTTACATAACGCTTCGCTTCTTCTCGGTGTTCGGCTTTCGCCATGTTTCACCGGCTACGTCCGGGCAGCATCTCGAAAAAGCTTCGCTTCTTCTCGATGTCCGGCTTTCGCCGGATATAAATCAAAAAGGACAAATCCGCCCGTGAGCAAGCTCACGCAAATTTATCCTTTCCGATTTCTGCCCGGACTCAATGCTCCAGCATGTTTTCGATAAATATTCCATACCCTTTGGTGGGGTCGTTGACGAATACGTGTGTTACTGCGCCGACGATCCTTCCGTTTTGCAGGATCGGTGAGCCTGACATTCCCTGCACGATTCCTCCGGTTATTTCCAACAGCTCCTCATCGGTGACGCGGATGACCATGCTTTTGTTGGCGTCGCTGCTGTTGAGGTTGATTTTTTCAATGGAGATGTCGTATTCTTTCACTTCCCCGTCCACAGCGCTGAGAAGCGTTGCCGGACCTTCCTCTACTTCCTGCTTGTAGGCGATGTCGAGGGCGTCACTGCCGGAAAGCTCGCTTATATCCGCCGTGATGCTGCCGAAAATCCCGATGCCGGTGTTTTCCTCGATGGTGCCAAGGATTTCGTCGCCGGAGTAGCGGATGATTCCGGAAAGCTCGCCCGGCACGCCGTTTTCGCCTTTAATGACAGCACGGATATCGGTATTGTAGAGCGTGCCGGACTGCAGGTTGAGCAGTGTGCTGGTGTCAATATCGCTGATGCCGTGACCGAGCGCGCCGAAACTCCCATTTTCATCCAGATAGGTCAGCGTACCGATTCCCTGGGTATCATCGCGGATCCAGATACCGGCTTTGTATTCGGAAAGCCCGGTCTGCACCACAGGCACCTGCAGCTCGGTGCGCTCTCCCTTGCGCAGGACCGTCAGCTTCACCTCCCCGCCGACCGCCTGGTTCATCTGGCTGACCACCTCTTCTTTTTCCGAGACAGGCACATCGTTGACGGCAAGAATATAATCACCGGAATGTACGATTTCGCTGCCTGGCTCACACGTCTGCCCGTTCATATCGCAGACCTCGCCGGTTCCCACAATCAGCACGCCCTCTGTCTTCATGTAGATTCCCACCGGCATTCCGCCCGGAATTAACTGCTGCCGCTCCACTACCTCCACCTGCACATCTTTTACCGGCAAAACGCCAAGCAGACTGCACTCCACAACATAGGAATCGGGCGAGGATATATGAAGATTCTCCTGCGGGATATCAGATGCCTGCCGTCCGGCAGCCTCCTTCACCGTTTCCTGCATCCATTCCGGCAGCGCGTCGCCAAGCACCTTTTCCCGGCTGCTGTCCGAGGGCACCTGCAGATAATCGGGGATTTCCTGCATCAGCAGATACCACTTTAGCAGCGCCATCATTATAAGAAGAGCCAAAAGCGTAAAAAGATACCTGCCCTTCCGCTTTTTTTCCAAAATACTCACATCCTTTCGGATACCAGCATACAAACCTGATCCGCCATTTTGGCATCATAGCTGTCGCAAGCAGCCCGCCGGACCAAACCTATATGCCTGGCAACTACAAAAGGATACCGTAGCGGTATCCTCTTCTAGTATGCGAGTATTCGAAAAAATGTACTCTAGTATTTTTTTGCTGACTCTGCCATTTCCTTCATCTCTCTTGCGCTCTGCAGCGTCAGATCGGTAATCCGGGCGCCGCCGAGAATGCGCGCAAGCTCTTTGATGCTCTCGTCGCGGTTTAATTCGCGGATGGTTGTCTCGGTGGACTGGTTCTGCACCGACTTTTCGATCAGGAAATGGTTGTCCGCCATCGACGCGATCTGCGCCAGATGCGTGATGCACAGCACCTGATGATTTGCGGCAATGACCGCCATTTTTTCTGAAACCTTCTGCGCGGTCCTTCCGCTGATGCCGACGTCGATCTCGTCAAAAATCAGTGAGGGCATGTCGTCCTTCTCCGCCAGCACTGTCTTGATCGCAAGCATGATCCTAGAAAGCTCGCCGCCGGAAGCCACATCGCCAAGCGGACGCAGCGGCGATCCGGGATTCATGGAAATCAAGAAGCACACCTCGTCCATTCCCTCCGCAGAGAGCGTCCCGGTCTGCGAGACCTCCGTCTCAAAATTCGTTTCCAGAAAATTCAGATCGATCAGCTCCGCCTGTATCATCTGCGAAAGCTTTTTCGCATAGCGGCTGCGGATCTCCGACATTTTTTCGGAGTTTTCCCGAAGTCTTTCTTCACTCTGCCTATATTGTTTCTCTAAATTTGCAAGATATGTATCATAATCCGCCAATTTCTGCAAGCGCTGCTCTTTTTCTTCTTTATATGCCAGAATTTCCTCGATCGTATTGCCATATTTTGTCTTTAAACGATTGATCTCATCTAATCGACTCTCCAACTGTGCAAATTCGCCCTCGTCGAAGGTGAGATCGTCCAAATAAGAAGAAAGGCTGCGATTAAAGTCCGAGAGCAGACTCTCAATCTCGCTTAGCTGCCCGGCAAGCTCCTCCACTTCTCTGTCATAACCGCTTACGTAAAGGAGACGGGCAAGCGCGCTTGAAACACTATCTCCGGCATTTCCCGGCCCTTCGCAGGTGAGACGGTAAGCCTCGGCCGCATCCTCGGCAATGCGTCTGGCATTTGCCATTTTGCGATACTGTGCCTCGACCTCTTCATCCTCTCCCGCACGCAGTCCGGCGTTCTCAATTTCCTCCACCTCAAACTGCAGGAAATCCGCTTCTTTTTTGCGCGCCGCCTCATCGAGCACGGAGGATTCCATCTGCTTTTTCAGCGCGGCATACTGTGCGTAAAGCTCCGCGTTTTTTTCTTTATAAGCGCCAAGCTCCTCCCTTGCAAACTCGTCAAGAATGCGCAGATGATTTTTCTTATAGAGCAGCGACTGATGCTCGTGCTGTCCATGAATATCAATCAAAAGTGACGCCAGCTCCCTCACCACGGAAAGCGGCACCGTCTCTCCGTTCACCTTGCTGATGCTGCGCGTGCCGGACAG
>CAJKKX010000051.1 GCA_905200565.1 uncultured Lachnospiraceae bacterium | reverse complement strand
CGCCCAAAAGCCGAAGCCTCGAAGCCATCGTGGAAATCAAATCCCTGGGGCGCGTCACCAGCACTTTAAAACCCGCCAAAGGCAGATTTTCATACCATGCGAATTCTTCCGCAAGGGCGCAGACCTTTCCTACCACAATGATGGCGGGCGTTTCAATCCCCCGGCGCTTCACCTCTTCTTCCAGCGTCGATACCGTCGCCACAATCCTCTTCTGTCCGGCTGTAGTTCCTTTCTGGAGAACTGCCGCCGGCATATCCTGAGCCATTCCCGCTTTTACCAGAGAATCACAGATGTCTCCAAGCGCCGTTACGCCCATTAAAAAGACAAGCGTCCCTTCCGTATCCACCAGCGCCTTGAAATCAATGTCATACGCCTGCCCCTGCCTTTTATGGCCTGTGATAATATGCAGAGAGGACGTAAAATCCCGGTGCGTTACCGGAATTCCATTGTATGCAGGAACAGCGATGGGAGAAGTGACTCCCGGTACGACTTCATAAGGAATCTTCTCTTTTACCAGAAGCTCCAGCTCCTCTCCCCCCCTGCCGAACAGGAAAGGGTCTCCTCCCTTTAACCGTACGACCCGGTATCCTTTTTTTGCTTCCTCCACCAGAATCTGATTAATCTGCTCCTGAGACATCGTATGATGAGAAGCCCTTTTTCCCACATAAATGCACCTGGCTGTATCGGGAATCCTGGAAAGCACCCCATGACCCACCAGGCTGTCATAAACGACTACTTCTGCATTTTGCAGCGTTTCCATACCCTTTAAGGTAAACAGGCCGACGTCTCCCGGCCCGGCTCCTACCAGCCAGACTTTTCCTGTTTTCATTCTGCCTGTTCCTCCTTTCTCCCCTGGCATGTTTCCCGCAGCTTCCGCGCAAGCGCAATGCCAAGCGACTCCGCATCTTCTTTCTTTCCGGTCATTCTGCCTTTCTGATAATTTCCAGTTTCCTCTTCATAGTAAAGCCCTAAAAGAGTCATCTTCTCTTCTTCCACTACCGCATGCGCGGCCACCGGAGACGAGCATCCGCCATTCAGGTATTTCACAAAAGCCCTCTCCGCCAGCGCCGCATAAGTTCCGTCCGCATCCTGAAAGCCTTCCAGAAAAGAAAAATCCTCTCCGCGCCTGCCCTGTACCGCCAGGATACCCTGCCCTGCGGCGGGAATCATTTCTTCCGGCTCAAAATACCGGGAAATCCTGTGGGAAAGCCCCAGCCGTTTCAGTCCGGCCGCTGCCAGAACCAGGGCGCTGTACTGTCCTTCCTCCAGCTTTCTTAACCGTGTCTGCACATTTCCCCGGACGCTTCTGCATTCCATATCCGGATACAGCTCCCTAAGCTGCAATGTCCTTCTTAAACTGGAACAGCCCAGAGGCTTCTCCGGATTCAGCTCCGTTTCTCCCTCCGGCAGAACCAGGGCGTCTCTTGGGTCCTCTCTCTTTGAAAATGCCACAAGCGGAAGCTCCTCTGGCGTCTCCATCGGCATATCCTTTAAACTATGTACGGAAAGATCGCTGCGTTTATCCAAAAGAGCCTTGTCAAGTTCTTTTACAAAAAGCCCTTTTCCCCCGATTTTATCCAGCGTACGATCCAGAATCTTATCTCCTGTCGTTTTCATGGTCAGAATTTCCACTTTCATATCCGGATGCTTCTCCAGAATAAAATCCCGCACCATCTCGCTTTGCACGACCGCCAGCCTGCTGTCCCTGCTTCCAATCACAATTTTTCTCATAGATGATTCCGCCCTTCATGCTTTTTTTGCTGATTTCCTATCTTTATTCCCCATAAAGCCGTTCCAGTCCTTCCACACAGTTTTTAAACTCTTCCTGTTTCAAAGAATCACGAAGGCCGAAAATCATTTTATTCACCACTTTTGCGGCGGCCGTGTCAATGGCGTTTAAAAGCTTCTCCCTGTCGGCGTCCTCCATCGGAGTTTTCCGAAGAACTTTCAGAATGCGCAGGTTCAGATCTTCCACGGCCTCTTTCTTAATGTCCTGGATTCTTGGAATCAGGTCATGTCCGTCATACCAGTTGTAAAATTCCTCCTGCTGCTCTGCAAGAATCACGCCTGCTTTATCCATAGACGCCTGCATCTGGGGAGAGAGTGCGTTAATTTTAAAACTGTCTATATCATAGAGCGTGATATTAGGGAGCGCTCCCGCAGAAGGTTCAATATCCCTGGGAACCGCCAAATCAATCAGAACCATATGCCCCGGAATCTCTGCTTCCTCCAAAAGCTGCCTTGTCAATGTAAAATTCGGGCTTGCCGTCGCGCTGACTGCCAGATCGCACTTTGGCAGAAATTCCATTCTGTCTCCGTAATGAATCCTTCCGCAGCCCTTCGGGATGCTCACCATACCGCTTCGGTACTGCCTGACCGTTACGGTAACATCCGCCCCTGCTTCTTTAAGTGCAAGAGCCGCCACCTTTCCCATTTCCCCGTTTCCAATTACCATACAGGTTTTCCCTTTCAGATGAAATCCCTGATTTTCCAGGCAGGCCAGCGCCTGATGGATCACCGAAATGTTTCCTCTGGAAAAAATTACTTCTGTTTTCACTCTCTTTGCCGCCGTTACTGCCATACGGAACAGCACCTCCAGCACATTATCGGTACAATAGGCTTCTCTGGCAAGCGCCAGGGCGTCCTTCACCTGGGTAATGATCTGATCCTCCGCCAGAATCTGCGATTTCAGCCCGCTGGCGAGATAAAAAAGATGCTCCACTGCCTCTTTTCCGGTCCTCTGTACAAAATACTCCCGGAAATCAGACGGATTTTTCTCTTTTTCCCGGCAAAGGAACTCATACAGGGAACCCTGCCATTCCTCCTGCGTGCTCACCCAGACTTCCATCCTGTTACAGGTAGACAAAATAATACATCCCAGGACGCCCTGTTCTTTTCTCAGGCGTTCCATCGCTGCTGCTGCATTCTTTTTCGTAAAAGAAAATCCTGCCCGGATATCCACGGAAGCCCTGTTGTAGTCAATTCCAATCATGGAAATACTCATCGTTTTCAATCTCCCATATCTTTCGTCTCTTCATCCGCGCGCCCATACATTTACCTGCACCCGGATTTTGCTTTTTTCATCTTAGCATAGAATTCTTTGGGGTTCAACTATTGTTCTTTTGTAAATTGTAAATTCACCATTGCCTTAAAAACCATGATATATGTGCGAAACTATCTCTTTTATGAGAGCCAAATCCCAGTTGACAAAATCCCCAGGTATGCTACAATGAAAAAAGAATTGAATGTATAGGGTGCCCGCTCTTTCGCAAGGAAGTCCGGGAGAATAGGAAAGTTGAGTGAAAAGCTCACACGGTCACGCCGCTGTATGGACGGAGCTGCATTTCATTTATGCCACTGGGAAACTGGGAAGGCGGAATGCAGTGTTGATGCCGAGTCAGAAGACCTGCCCTGTGCACGCGATTTACACAGGTTACGAACGATGGCCTTGTGTAAGAACATGCTGGCTCATAGCATCCGTTTTGTTGTACCGTAAAACGGATGGAACCTCTTGTTCTTCTGATAGCCTGTCGGAAAAATCCTACAGGTTTTTTTGTACTCAAAATATTTTTGTGAAATCAGAAAGGAGAAGAAAATGAGTAAAAAACAGAAACAAATCATCGCTTTGGCAGGCGTTTTCGCCCTTGCCTTCGGCATTGTCCCAAAGGTAAACGCCATGCACATTATGGAGGGGTACCTTCCGGGGGGATTCTGCATCGCATGGGGTGCGCTATGCCTGCCTTTCCTTGCAGCAGGATTTATGTCTATTAAGAAAACTTTAAACGAACACCGGAACCTGATTACCCTGCTGGCTATGTCCGGCGCCTTCGTGTTCGTTATTTCCTCGCTGAAAATCCCGTCCGTGACAGGAAGCTGCTCCCACATGACAGGAACAGGACTTGGCGCTATTTTATTCGGGCCTTCTGCGGTTTCCATTTTAGGTCTGATTGTCCTGCTGTTCCAGGCCATTCTTCTGGCACACGGCGGTCTTACCACGATTGGAGCCAACACGTTTTCTATGGCGATCGCAGGACCTTTTGTTTCCTACGGGATTTACGTTCTGTGTAAAAAGATGAATATCAACAAAAAGGCTGGCGTTTTCCTTGCCGCAACACTAGGCGATTTGTTTACATACTGCGTAACCGCCTGCCAGATGGCCCTGGCGCACAATGCGGATACCACCTTCGGCGCCGCTCTTGGAAAATTTCTGGTTGTCTTTGCGCCGACACAGATTCCTCTTGCTGTTATTGAAGGAATTCTCACTGTCATCATCGTTATGGGACTGGAGACCTATGCAAAACCGGAGCTTCGTGCAATCGGATATTTAAAGGAGGCAAAATAAAATGAAAAAAACCGTTATCGCAGCAATTATTGCCGTTCTCTTAATTGCGTTTGTACCATTATTTGCACTGAAAGATGCCGAATTCGGCGGCTCCGATGACGCCGGAAGCCAGGTCGTAGAGGAAGTCGATTCTTCCTATGAGCCGTGGGCAGCGCCTATCCTTGAAAAAATTATTGGAAGCGAGCTTCCAGGCGAAGTAGAAAGCCTTCTCTTCTGCGTACAGACTGGTATCGGCGTGGGCATTATCGCCTTTTTTATGGGACGTTTTGTCGAGCGCAAGAAATGGATGAAAGAATAACCATATTTTCCTGGTGAAAGGAGTTTCCTATGATTATCATTGACAAGCTTTGTTACCATTCCAGGCTTAGATATGAAAATGCCAGTGAAAAGTTTGCCTTCGCAATGATTACACTGTTCATCTGTGTAATGAGTCGTTCCATTGCGGTGGCATGTATCGTATTAACCGTTACAGGGATTCTTACCGTCTGCAAGGGTGGAATCCCTGTTTCCCGTTATCTCCATTTTTTGACGGTTCCCCTGGCATTTTTACTGATGAGCACCCTTGCTATTATGCTGCATATCCGGCGCACACCCATGGATTTCTTCGCGGTTCCCATTGGCGGCTGGTATCTTACTTCCAGCGTACATTCTTTTCTGTATGCCTTACAGTTGATTCTCACCGCTTTGTCGGCAGTTTCCTGCCTGTATTTTCTTTCTTTTACAACGCCAATGCCGGACATCCTGGAAGTACTGCGAAAGCTGCGCTGCCCAAAACTGCTGATTGAGCTGATGCTTCTGATTTACCGTTTTATTTTTGTACTTCTGGAAACTGCCGCAGCCATCGGCACTTCGCAGGACTGCCGTCTCGGAAACCGGGATTACAAAACAGCCGTAAAGTCCTTCGGCATGCTCGGCTCTATCCTGATGATACGGGCTGTCAGCCGCTCCAACCAGCTCTATGACGCCATGGAAGCCAGATGCTACGACGGTACGATCCGGGTTTTATCCGAGGATAGGCCGCCGAAGAAAAAAGTGGTTGCGGCCATTCTCTTATTTGACACTGCACTGTTTTTATTTGCCCTGTGGAGGAGATTTTTCTTATGAAAACCAATGATGACATTATTTTGAAAGCAGAAAACCTGTATTTTTCCTATGACGCTGAGACTTCCCATTCCCTGAACGGGCTTTCCCTGGAAATCCGCCGGGGACAGAAGATTGCTTTCATGGGAGCAAACGGCAGTGGAAAATCAACCTTTTTCCTCTGCTGCACAGGTATCCACAAACCGCAGTCTGGAAAACTCTATTTTCACGGAAAGGAGATTTCTTATACAAAAAAAGGGCTGCTTGATTTAAGAAGCAAGGTGGGGATCGTGTTTCAGGACCCTGACCGACAGCTTTTTTCCGCCAGCGTCTATCAGGAAATTTCTTTCGGGATCCTGAATCTGGGCGTTTCGGAAGAAAAAGCCAGACAGGAAGTAGAGCATGTGATTGAAACCCTGGAAATTACTCCCTTCCGGCACAAGCCCACCCATGCGTTAAGCGGAGGGCAGAAAAAACAGGTATCCATTGCGGATATCCTGGTCATGCACCCGGAAATTATTATTCTGGACGAACCTGCCGCCGCCCTGGACCCTAAGCATACCACGATGGTAAATCAAATCGTAGACCAGATGACCGCTAACGGCATCACGGTTCTAATGGCTACCCATGATGTGAACTACGCTTACCAGTGGGCGGATGAAATCATGCTGTTTCATGAGGGAAAAGTCCTTATGCACGGAACGCCCGCTCAGGTGTTTGGAAACCGTGCCGCGCTTCATGCGACCAATCTGGAACCCCCCGCAGTTCTGGAGCTTTTTGAAAGCCTCTGCAAAAAGGGAATCCTCAAGGCTTCCCTCCCGCTCCCAAAAGATCTGCATACCCTGGAAACCTATATTTCAGATATTAAAATAAACCCGCACTACGGAGGAAAGAAAACATTGTCTACGGAAACAAAAAAAGCGATTCTGGCCGTCAGCTTCGGAACCAGCCACAACGACACAAGAAAAGTCACCATTGACGCCATTGAGCGGGACATGCAGAACGCTTTTCCCAACGATAAACTATACCGGGCATGGACCAGCAAAATGATTATTAAAAAGCTGAAAACCCGTGACAATGTCCATATCAATACTGTGAAAGAAGCGATGAAACAAATGATTGCAGACGGTATCACAGACGTTGTGGTACAGCCCACCCATGTCATCAATGGAATCGAAAATGATTTGATGAAGGAAGACGTTCTTTCCTTCCGTGAGAATTTCCACTCTATCTCTTTCGGGGACCCGCTTCTTACCAGCGAACAGGACAGTCTTCGGGTCATTCAGGCCGTTGCAGAAGAATTTCCCGATTTAAAGCAGGAGGAAGCGCTTGTGCTGATGGGACACGGAACCACCCATTATGCCAATTCCATCTATGCCGCCCTGGATTACACCTTCAAGGATAAAGGCCACAAGAATATCTTTCTTGGCACTGTAGAAGCCTATCCTTCGATGGAAACGCTGATGAAAATGGTAAAAGATTATGACCCGTCCAAAGTCATTTTGGCGCCTTTTATGATTGTAGCTGGAGACCACGCCAAAAACGATATGGCCGGCGATGACCCGGATTCCTGGTACAGCCAGTTTGCGGCGGCAGGCTTCCAGGTAGAAGCAGCATTAAAAGGGCTTGGCGAATACCCCGGAATCCGCAGACTCCTGGTGGATCACTTAAGAGCCGCAGATTCCGAATAAACCGGAAGATTCTCCCCTATTCGAAAGCCCTTGTGCAAATCTCTGAAAAATATTTGCACAAGGGGTTTTCCATACGAAGTATTACTTCCAATAATCCCTCTCATTGTCAATCATATACAACAGGGCGTTGCAGATACAGGCTGCTATGTTGCTCCCGCCCTTTCTTCCTCTGGCAACAATGTATGGCGCATCCGTATCCATAATCAGTTCCTTTGACTGCACGACGTTTACGAAGCCTACCGGAACTCCTATGATCAGATAAGGAGAAATTTTCTTCTCTTCTATCAGTTCATACAGCCTGACCAGGGCTGTCGGCGCGTTTCCGATAGCAAAAATCAAAGGTTTTCCCATTTCGGCCGCCTTATCCATGCTGGCAACTGCCCTGGTGCTTCCCTGCTCCTTTGCTTTCGCCGCCACATCCTCATCCGACATAAAGCAGTATACCTCGCCTCCGTATTTCGCCAGCGCCTTTTTATTAATCCCCGCCTTTGCCATCTGGGTATCCGTCACGATACACGCCCCGTTTTTGATTGCATCCACAGCTTTTTCCACTACGCCTTCGGAAAAACACAGGTTATCCGCATACTCAAAATCAGCGCTTGTATGGATACATCTTTTTACGATTAACTCCGTTCCGGGAATCAGCTTTTTATTTCCTAATTCCTCCGTGATAATCTCAAAGCTCCTGGTTTCTATTTCTTTTGGTTTTACATTTTCAAGCGGCGCTTTCATCTAAATCCCCTCCTCCAGAATCTCATATATTTTCTTCATATCCAGATGCTTCCTAAGCCCGTCCGCCAGCAAATCATACTGGGTTTCCTTAAACTGTGCAAAGTCCACGCCTGTCATTTCAGAAACGTCAATTCCCTTTTTCCTTCCGATGGCTTCCACTACCTTCTTCGCCACCTGCTCCCTGTCAAAAATGCCATGCACATAAGAGCCATACACATTTTTACAGAAAGCTCCGTCCTGCTTTTTCTCTCCTTTTACTCCATCCGTGATTTCGGTAAAAGACCGCGCCCCGCCGTGCAGCCTGCTCTCTCCCATATGGATTTCATAGCCCTCCAGTTCTGTTCCCGCCAGTGTTTCCAGCGGGCCTTCCACCTTTCCAAAGACGCCTGTGACTCTTGTCCTTGTCTTTGCCTCCTGAAATACCGTATCCATCGGAATCAGCCCCATGCCTTTGATCTCTCCTCCGGCTTCTACGTGTCCGGGGTCTTTCAGGGTCATGCCCAGCATCTGGTAGCCGCCGCAGATACCAAATATGATCTTTCCATCCGCAGCCGCTTTCAGCACAGCGGCCTCCAGCCCGTTCTGACGCATCCACAGCAAATCCTCCATCGTATTTTTCGTGCCGGGAAGAATCATCATATCCGGGTTTTTCAGCTCCCGCACGCTTTTTACATAACGCACAGAAACCCCTGGAATGACTTCCAGCGCGTTAAAATCCGTGAAATTGGAAATTCTCGGAACCCGGATGATAGCAATATCGATCAGCTCCACTTCCTGCTTGCCCGAAAAGCGTTCGGTCAGACTGTCCTCATCCTCCACCTGGATATTCAGATAAGGCGTCACCCCTGCCACGGGAATCCCTGTCTTTTCCTCTAACAGTTTCACGCCCGGCTCCAGAATGGTTTTATCCCCACGGAATTTATTAATAATCATCCCTTTTACCATCTTTTTCTCATCTTCTTCCAGGAGCATCAGGGTTCCTACAAGCTGCGCAAACACGCCGCCCCTGTCGATATCCCCTACCAGAAGCACCGGGGCCTTTGCCATCTTCGCCATGCCCATGTTTACAATATCTTCCGCCTTCAGGTTGATTTCCGCAGGGCTTCCCGCCCCTTCCATTACGATAATATCGTATTCTTTTTCCAGCTTATGGTACGCCTCCAGCACTTTGGGAACGAGCTGCTTTTTGTACTGAAAATAATCCCTGGCGCTCATCGTGCCGAGGACTTCCCCGTTTACAATCACCTGGCTTCCCACATCATTCGTCGGCTTTAATAAAATGGGATTCATCAGAACCGAAGGCTTAATGCCCGCCGCCTCCGCCTGCATTACCTGGGCTCTTCCCATCTCCAGCCCTTCCTCTGTAATAAACGAATTTAAAGCCATATTCTGGGACTTAAAAGGCGCCACCCGGTATCCGTCCTGCTTAAAAATCCGGCACAGTCCTGCTGCGATCAGGCTTTTTCCTGCATTGGACATCGTACCCTGAACCATAATTGCTTTTGCCATAACAATGTTCCTTTCTTTTTATTCCATGATTTCACGGAGCGTCTTTAAAAGCCTGTCATTTTCCTTGCGCGTACGCACGGCAACTCTGTAAAACCTTTCGTCAAGCCCTTCATAATTTCCGCAGTCCCGGATAGAAATCCCGTCATCCAGGCATTCCTTCCAAAGACCTTTGTTCGCCTTAAAAAAAATATAATTTGCGCTGGAGCCATAAACC
>CAJKKX010000050.1 GCA_905200565.1 uncultured Lachnospiraceae bacterium | reverse complement strand
CCCGGCAAGCATTCCCGCCACGGCAAACAGTGCGAGATAAAATGTAGGAATCTCCTTTTTCTGAATATCCATCGCACTGCCGATTCCCAAAAACAGAACCATCATCCATATTTCCACCCGGTTTCTTCACCTCTTCTCTAATGACCGCATCTGCTGCATTCCTTCCATCCCTCAACCTGTGAGACCGGAACCGCCAGAACACTCCTTTTTAGTCCCCTGCACGTCACGCTGGCATGATACCGGTCCCCCGTATCCGTAATGTATACCTGAGATGCGTTTCCTCCCCCGCACTCCTCACAGGGTTTGTATGTTCCTCCATCTGAATTTCTAAGTTCCCGAACCCTGCTTCTCGCCACCGGACGCACCGTCAGACGTAGATGGGTGCATTCCCGGCTTCTGTGGTATACGCTCCCATTAACTGTCACATATACCATCGTTTCCTCCTTCTTTTCTCCGCCGTCTCCCCTTTCCTGTCTGCCAGTCCACGCACGGATTCTGGCTCTTTGCAGCATGGGCAGTTCCATACGCTCCAGAAACGGCAGCTTCCAGCAAAACCTGTACTCCGCAATCAGGTCAATCATCTCATCGCCGTCCAGAAGGGAAGAGCGCCGCAGATTTATGGAAATCCCGGCGTCTTTCTCTGCCTGACGCACCCTTCGCTTTGCATACAGCAGACTTCCTGCCTCCGCCGCTGTTTCTTTTCTGTAAGCATAGACAGCCATTTGTTTTCCTGCATCCTGAAGCCCTTCCGCCACCCGTCCCGCCGTTTGAACCGCCTGAAAGAAATATAAAAATACCAGGATGCAGCAGCAAAAGACAGGCAGCACACACGCCGCCTCTATCGTCAGGCTTCCCCACGAGACCGACAGGGATATTCTTTCCCCGCTTTTTGGGACTCGGCTATGGAAAGCCGGGAGAGAGCCTGTTTTCCTTCCTTTCTGTGTTTTTTTGCCGGGAAAGAACATCCCTGTCCACCTCCTCAATATCCAAAGCTTCCTTCCACTTCATATCCTGCCGTCTGTCCCGATACGTTTAAAAATGCCGCGGGAACTCTTAAAAATACTGACGGGAACCGCCACGATGTCCGAAGCTGCGCCTTGATCACCCAGGCGTCCGCCTTTCCGGACGAAAGCGTGCTTTCCATCATATCAAGCGCGCGCAGCGGAAATTTTTCTTTTCCACCGGAGAGCATCAGAATCCGCAGATAATCCACATAAGACGCGCCTTCTCCTCCCCCCTGGTCGCACGCGGAGAGAAGTTCTGTCACTTTCGCAAGATTTCCAAGCGACAGCTTCCATTCCGAAACGTTTTTTACCAGCGAAACCCTTCCGCCGGACAACAGTGTGCGCACATCCAGCAGGCTTTCCCCATACGCCCAGGCCAGAAGAAGCGCCGCTTCTAATGCCGGTACAAGCCCCGGTATAGGGACGGCTCCGGCAATAGAAACAGCCAGTGCGCGCGCCTCTCCTTTCTTCTGTTCATCCCTTAGCAGACAGACCAGATTCGTCCCCTCACGCATAAGGAGCAAACGGTTTACCACCGCTTTCAGATTTTGCTGATCCTCCGCCTTTCCCGCCAGGATATATTCTGCCTGATATTCCAAAGCTCCTTCTTTGCAGGGCGCGCTCCATGTCCCGAAATGCTCCAGCAGATAGTCCTGAAAAATTCCGTCGGCAAGAGCCCCCTGATATTTCTTCTCCACGGGCAGATTCCCCTTTTGCAGCGTCCTTCCGGAAGGAAGCTTTTCTTTTTGAATGCTTTTTCCGGAAAGTCTGTCCACATCCTTCACTACAAGCCCTAAAATTCCTCTTTTTTTAATTTTCTGAATCTCTTTTAACGGATTCTCCGCTTTCTCCTCCGGGTTTCTTTCCGGTTCTTCGCCGCTTTTTAGCTCCCGGTTTTTCTCCTGCTCCTTTTCCAGCGCCTCCAGTTCCGTCCATGCGGCCTTGTCTTTTTTGCTGTAGCTTTCGGCATTCTCTTTCTGCTCTTTTGCCTTTTTCGCATGTTCCTGATATTGAAGAAAAAGCTCTGTCCCCATATTTTCCCTTATGCTTCCCACAACCTGCTGATAGAAAGCGCTCCCCTGCTCATCCGCAGCCAGCACATACCCTGTCGCCTGGCAGTCGGCCAGTTCCATGGGAAACAGATTTCGCCCGGCCGGCCACTCCAGCCCCTTTTCAGGATTGGAATTATACTCCATAAATTCCCTTGCCCGCCACGCAATCCTTTCCGGCTCAAAATCGCCGCTTTCACGGGAAACATCCAGAAACAGCACGTCGTATTTCTCCAGTATCTCCTTTTCATACTCCCCAAATACGGAAAAAAGCCCCATATCCGTCACCGCTCCCGCCCAGGCTCTGGCTCCCTGCACTCTGGCAGATTCCACCAGCGTGCAGACCAGAGACAGAATCAGGACGCTCACCAGGCTTAGAAACACCGTAATCGTTCCCCGGCATCTGTATCCCTTCATGTGATCCCCCTCAGATTCCATTGCTCTTACTTGTAATTTTCTTAAAAATATTATTGACGAGCGCCGTAAGCTGGCTCTTAAAAATAATCACCAGCCCGATTAAAACCACCAGAATCAGAATCACTTCCACGACGCCGACTCCGTCCTCCTCCAGAAAAAATCCCTTCACATGATTCACCCCTGTCACCTCCTTTCCACCATCAAAAACTTGCCACCGCCGGAATGACCAATATGGCAAGCGTCAGAACCAGCATCAGCATCATCGGAAGCAGAAGCTTCGTCCCTGCTTCCTCCCCCAGTCTCCTTGCGGTATTCCTTCGCTGTTCCAGTCCGGCCTGTGCTTCCCCCTCCAGAAATTCCAAAAGCCCCTGCGTTCCTTTTTTCAGATTTCTGGACAGAACGGCTCCCAGCTTGATATACTCCGCCTCGCCGCACCGCCTTCCAAAATTTTCATACGCCCAGGCTTCCCCGACGCCATTTTCCATTTCACGGCAGGCAAACAGCATCTCCTCATACACATAGCGGGGCTGCTTTCTCCTCTGCTTTCGATAATCTGAGGCAATCTTTACAAAAGTGCTTTTCAGCGTCAGTCCTGCGCCCAGAAGCATCGCCATCTGAAAAAGAAGTTCCGGATAGTCCAGGATGAGCTGCCGCCTGCGTTCTCTCTCCTTTTTTTCCAGCTTCTTCTCCCCGCTCATCCAGACCAGCGCCGCCGCTGTAAACGCCAGCAGCATGAGGGGAGCCCCTATCGGTTCCTCCTGCCCGCTCCAGGATACTTTTCTTCCGTCGATCTCCCCCGGAAGCGCCAGCGTATCCGTATATTTTCCCATATCATCCGCTTCTTCGACTTCTCTTTCCAGATGCTTCGCCACTCTTTCCCTCTCTGTTCTCACCGGAGGGTATACCTGCGCATAGCAGATGTATTCCGCCTCCAGCTCCCCATATTCCAGAACCGCCCGCAGCTCTGCCAGCTCCCCTTCCTCCGCAGGCTCTCTTAAAAGCTTCCCCTGCGTATCGATCAGATCGGAAGGCTGGATGTTCCATGTAATGCTCACGGCTCCATTTTGCATGGCAGATGGCAGGAAGAGATCGCTTCGCACTTCCTTCAGGCTTTCATTTTCTCCGGAAATCTGCTCCTCCAGCTCCCCGGTAAGCGCCGAAAAAATCTTCTGAATCTCTTCCGCCGTATAGCGCTGCTCCTGAATCTGCACCGGCACCCGTATCCCTTCCGTCTCCCCCTCCAGAAATGCTTCCAGCTCGGTTTCTCTCTCCCCCTCCCCATAGGAAGGTCTGGACAGCCGCATATCGGATATGGCGCTCTTTTTTCCTCCCACGGCGCATTCTGTCAGAAAAACCAGCCCCATTCCCCAGAACAAAGCCGCAAATACCCCGGCGATCCGCCCGGCATAATAGCTTTTGACATCCGGCTTTTTCCCCGGATACAAAACCCGAAGCCTTTCCTCTGCGACCCGCTTTTTTCCCTTCCAGAAGCCCTCCGGTATTCTGTCAAGAATCCACAGGCTCATTTTATAAAAGGGCTGCACAATTCGCTTCATCCCTACACCTCGATTTCTACGATATGTTTTCCGAGTATCCATGCCAGAACATAGACGAACAGGCAGATACTCATAACGATAATTCCCATCGCATTATGATACATGACGTCCAGAAACCCCGGAGACGCCACGCTTACATAGGCGAGCATCAAAAGGGGAACCCCGCTCATGACTTTCTGCTCCAGCTTCTTTGCGGCGATGCACACCCAAATTTCCTCCTGCGTCTCCTCCCTCTGCCGAATCGAGGCCGCTGTATTCCGGATAATGGCAATCAGATTCCCTCCGCTCTTTTTCGCCGCTGCAAACACCTCCGCAAAGCTCCTGATTCCCTCCGCCCCGCTCCTTTTTGCCAAGTCCAGAAGAAGCTCCTCCAAAGTACGGTTCAAAGAAAGCTGCGTCACAAGTACAGAAAGCTCCTTTTCCATCAGGCTGCCTTCATAGACCCTTCCCACTTCCCTTTTCGCCTCCCCAAAAGCGTTTTCTACAGAATACCCGGCTGCCAGGGCATTCGATACTGCCTCTATGCAGGTTAAAAACTGCCTTTCAAGCTCCCGTATCCTTTTTTTCTTCACTTCCTCTCTTTTCATCCGGAGAAACAAAAGCAGCCCCGGCGAAAAAATCACAAAAGCAGCCCAGGAACGGTAAAACAAAAGACTGACCGCCCCATCAAGCAAAAAATATTCCAGACTGTGCTTCGCCAGCTCTCCCCAGGTAAACTGGTATCTCCTGTAATCCATCTCTTTCTTCTCCTTACCATTCGCAAATTCCTGCCCGCAAAAGCTTCTGCTTTCCTTTCAGACTGCCACACTTTTCCAGCCTTCCCTCTACCTTCTGTCCTCCCCTTTCCCCGGATTCCCGAAACTCGTAAAGCCTGTTGATGAGAATCTCACCTGTCTCCTGCCGATAGCCTGTAAGCTCTGCGATCTCCAGCACCTTTCTGCTTTTATCCCTCAGCCTTCCCAGATGAACCATAATGTCGATACCGGAAGCGATCTGCCGTCGTATGGAAGAGACCGGGAGCTCGATTCCCATCAGAACCATCGTCTCCAGCCGCGACAGCATATCCTCCGGACTGTTCCCATGTCCCGTGCTCAGAGAGCCGTCATGACCCGTATTCAGGGATTGCAGCATGTCAATCGCCTCCTCGCCCCGCACCTCTCCCACGATGATTCTGTCCGGACGCATCCGCAGGCTCGCCCGAATCAGTTCCCGGATCGTGATTTCATGCTTTCCTTCCGTGTTTCCTTTTCTTGCCTCCAGGCGCACCAGATTTTCCGCTCCCTGAATCTGAAGCTCTGCATTATCCTCAATGGTGACGATGCGCTCCTCCTTCGGAATAGAATCGGAAAGGGCGTTTAAAAACGTTGTTTTTCCGGAGCCTGTCCCCCCGCTGATAAAAATATTGTATCCTGCCCTGACCAGCTTTCTGAGAAATTCCGCCGCTTCTTCTGTCACGGTTTCCCACGCTATAAGCTGCTCCATCGTCACCGGACATTCCGGAAAACGCCGGATGGTAATGATCGGCCCGTTGAGCGCCGCCGGATACAGGACAATATTGACTCTGGCTCCTCCTTTCAGTCTGGCGTCCACAATCGGAACGGCCTCGTTTACGATTCGATTGCAGCCTGCCGCGATCTGCTGTACCAGCCTTTCCAGGTCTTTCGTCCTGGTAAACTGCTTTTCCCACCGCCTGATTCTGCCCTGACGCTCGATAAAGATTCCCTCCGTGCCATTTACCATGATCTCTGTTACCGTATCATCATCCAAAAGCTCCTGCAAAAGATCCAGCTTCCGTATGCTGTTAAACAGTTCTTTTCTCATCTGCTGCTTCATATGCAGGCTCATGTAGACTTCTTTTCCCTCCCGGAGAATCCTTTCGTCAATGATTTCCAGAATCCTTTCCTCTTCCACATCCTCCTCTCCCTCGATCTGCTTTAGAATCTCCTCTTTCAGCTCCTGCATCCGCCTTTCTGTTTCACACATGCTCCCTCTCCTCCCGAACCAGCTTCCTCACAAATGCTCCGTACTCCCCCCACAAAAGCTGCTCTCCCGCATATTCCCCTTTTATCGGCTCCCCCGGGTCCCGAAGGCTCCGCTCCTTTGTTTTTTCCATCAGCTCTTCATACCCCGCCAGTTTCAGCATCTTTTTATACTGGAGAAGCTTTGCTTTTGAAACGGCGTCTTTCCATACCGGCATATAGATCGTATCGCAGCTCTTCAAAATATCCAGAAAACCATCCGCCGTTTCATCAAGCTGCAAAAGGATTCTGTCATACACGCTGTGCCGGCTGATCTCTTCCAGCAGCGTCATCCATTCCTGTACCGTCACGCCCCGAACATCCATCGGCGTCGGGAACGGCGGTATATAATCCAGCTCTCCCACGCTCTGTACGATTCCCTGTATGCGGTATGTGAAACTTCCCTCTTTCTGTTTTACGAAATACATCAGGTCTGCGAAATCTGCTTCCGGCTCTTTCCGTAAAAGAAAGGGCAGCCCGGAACATCCTTCCATATTCAGATACAGCGCCCTCCTGTCCCTGGCCAGCGCCTGCCCCAGAGCCAGGGCAAAGGCAGTCTTTCCTTCCCGCTCTGCCGGGGAATAGATGGCAATCTGACGCAGATCCCGCTTCAAAAATGCCTGAGGAACCGCCCGCTTTTCCGCGCCATAATGCTTCATCACCTCAGAAATCAGGCGATCGGCCGCCTGATATTTAAAAACACAGGGAAGCGTATCCTCTTCTTCTGTCATTTCCCCTTCCGAAAGAAGCAGGATTTTTCCAACCTGGCACCTGCTTACTTCTTCATGCGATACCTGTGCAGAAAGCAGAAGAAGAGAAATCTCATGCTCCCTGGCAAATGCGCAGAGACTCTTCTCACTGGTAAATGCGAGAACCTCAAAGACAGCCCCCTGTTTCTCCTGCAAATACGCCGTCAGCCGAAGTGCGTAGGATGACTCCGGGTCACAGACTGCAAAAATGTCCTTTTTCAATAAATCCCTCCTATGTGAAACAACACACTGAAAAATACAGGAACCGCAAAACAAAACTCAGCTTCCCGACTCCTCTCATTCCTATATGGAACCCACTCGCCTGTTTGATAAAATCTGCCGATATAGGCAAAGAAATACAGAAGGCGCTTTTTGAAACTGCGCCGCTTGATAAGTAAAATGAGGGAGATGACCGCTCCCATCAGAAAAGATACTGCCATGCAGGATAACACCCGCTGTGTCCCAAGAAATCCTCCCGTCACACAGAACAGCTTAACGTCACCCGCCCCAATCATGCGAAACCAGAAAAGTACTGCCAGCAGCAAAAGAGGAACCGTACTGCCTGTGAAAAATATCCAAACCCCTTTCGCCCCGGCTTCTGTAAGCCAGAACCAGCACGCAATTCCCATTCCGGCCGCAAGCAGCAGATTAGGAATCTTCCCCGACCTGAAATCCCGTATGGCCGCCAGCCCTGTAATGGCCAATAAAAACAATTCTTTCATTTTTCACCGCCTTTTTCGTATTATAATCCTTAAGTTTCTATTTGTCAATAGTATGTGATGATACAAATTATATTTATTTCGAAAAGTCGAAACCTGGAGATTTTTGAAATTATGCTTGCCAAACCTGAAAAAAGATATATATAATAGAAACATAAAAATAAAATACAGGGGGAAAAAACATGAAGAAGATCATCAAACTCTTAACCACGGCATTGCTGGTATCTGCAATGCTCCTGACAGGCGGCTGCGGAAAAAAAATTCGACGCAACCGGCTATGTAAACTCTTTCATGAAAATGATCACACAGGGCGACGTCTCCGACTACATGAAGCTTACCGACCAGTCCGAGGAGGAGGCAAAAGGAGACTATCAGAAGATGCTTGACGAAATGGCATCCATGCTTGAGAATTTCGGCGCTTCTGAAGAAGTGCAGAACAAGGTCACGGACGCTTTCATTGCTCTTCTGGCAAAAGCAAAATATACCGTGCATGACGCTGTAGAAGTCGATGGCGGTTTTGACGTTGACGTGGAGATCGAACCGATTCAGGGAGTTTATGACGGCATGATGGAAGAGCTTCAGAATGAAGCGATGGATGCGGTGTCTTCAAACGAAATCACGACAGATGAAATTTATGACTGGCTGTTTACAAAGATGGCTGACAAAATGACCGAAAAGCTGGATTCCATTACTTATGGAACACCGGAAACCGTAACGGTGCATCTGGAGAAAAACGGAAATGTCTACGAGATCAAAGACGATTCTGCCACCGGTGAGAAAATCGGCCAGCTTCTGATTGACCAGTCCGCACTTAATTAGGTTATCTTTTAACCCAGAAAAGAACTTCTGTGAAAACGGAAGTTCTTTTTTTATTATTTGACATACGGCTCCTGATTGTTTATACTAGACGTAAACTCCGGAAATATGGTAGAGAGATAGGATGTGATTAGACGATATGAAGATAGAAAAAATCAGCGATAACCAGATACGCTGTACGCTCACAAAAGAAGATCTCGCAACCCGCCATCTGAAGATCAGCGAGCTTGCCTACGGGACGGAAAAAGCAAAATCTCTTTTTCGAGATATGATGCAGCAGGCTGCCTATGAATTCGGCTTTGAAGCCAACGATATTCCGCTGATGATCGAGGCTATTCCACTTCCTTCTGAATCACTGGTTCTGATCATTACCAAAGTGGAAGATCCTGAAGAACTGGATACCCGGTTTGCCAAGTTTGCACCTTTTACGGGCAAAAATGGCGCAAAGCACAGCAATTCTCCCATATCTTCCCCGATCGAGGGCGCCGATGATATTCTTGGACTCTTTAACAAGATTCGGGAAGCGCACAAACAGGCTGTGGAAAAACAGGCTCCTGCAAAGCCCTCGCCCGAAGACGCCGCAAAAGCGCCGGTCAATCTGACGAGGCTTTATAAATTTGACCGCCTGGACACGGTAATCCTGGCCGCAGGAATTCTTGGCCCCATCTATCACGGAGAGAATTCCCTTTACAAAGACGCCGGTTCAAAAGAATACCACCTGTTGATCAGCAAATCTGACCACAGCCCGGAAGAATTCAATAAAATCTGCAATATCCTCTCAGAATACGGCAGAGGATTCAAGTTTTCATCCGGAATGGACGCCTTTTATGCCGAGCACATGGAATGTCTGGTATCCCAAAAAGCGATTCAGAAGCTATCCGGCCTTTCACAGTAAAATACGAACGCCCCGCAGTCTGCGGGGCGCTTCTTTATGCCTGTTTACTTTCCACAAAAGCGTTTACTCTGGCTACCAGCACGTCCGGGTCAATCCCGTGTACGATTGCAGCCTCTTCCAGACTCTCCGCCTGTGCGGAAGGGCATCCCACACAGTGCATACCGCCCGCTACCAAAACGCCTGCCATCTCCGGGTCCATTCTCAGCAGATCGCCGATAATCATATCCTTTGTTACTTTTGTCATGGATTTGTCCTCCTTATCGTCCCATTTATCCTCGTCATTTCAGAATGCCATACGGATTGCTCCGCACTTCGCGCTTCCTCAACCCTGCCAACATCATTACATTGAGGTCAAAAGATGCCATACGGATTGCTCCGCACTTCGTGCTTCCTCAATCCTGCCCCAAATTCGGATATCGTGAGGCTTACGCCCCACTTTTATCCTCAT
>CAJKKX010000049.1 GCA_905200565.1 uncultured Lachnospiraceae bacterium | reverse complement strand
ATGAATCACCATCGTTCCTGTCGGCACAATAAAAGAATAGTCCGTAGATACGGCAATCGGTCCTCCAATGGAATGGCTTCCGCCCAGCACCAGTGAAACCGTCGGCTTACTGAGAGACGCAATCATTTCCGCAATCGCAAGTCCTGCTTCCACATCGCCGCCCACGGTATTCAAAAGCACCAGCAGACCTTTAATCTCATCACTCTCTTCGATCGCTGCAAGCTGTGGCAGGACATGCTCATATTTTGTTGTCTTTGTATTTGCCGACAGACACTCATGCCCCTCTATTTCTCCTATCACAGTAAGCAGATGAACCTTATGTTCCAGCATCATCTGTCCAAATTCTTTTACATCCGCCCCGTCTTTTCCAAGCCCCGGTCTTTTTTCATCATTGTCTTTTTCTTTTTCCGCCATGTTCCGTTTCCTTTCTGCATTTTCATCTTCCCGGATAGTGTGTCCGAAAATTCAAAAAATAATGCTTTGAGAATCCGGCTTCCTGACCTTCTCTTCGATCCGATCACCACGCTCTTCAAATTCTTACAATTAGAGATCAGTAACGTCTCCCCCCCCCGCTTGAACTTCTTCTTATCCGCTCCTGAAATTTCAATCTCCTGAATCGTATCATAAAACAGAAGAAAAAGGGCAAATAAGTCTTACAGGTTCACAGCAATATCATTTGACGAAAAATGTCTCAGAATCTTTGGTGGGCAGAGTCGGCATACTGGAATTGTCTGGTTTATCACTACGTGAAATACAAGGGAGCAGTTTTAACCGTCCATTTATTCCTGACGAAAAGTATATTTCTGAAAGAGGAAGAGAGTTTAAAATACAGCACAATATATGGGAATTGATTCACAGAGGGGGCTATCCGGCATTAGCCGCCCGAACCGGACAAATGCTAAATTATTCAGCGATAGCATCACAAATTGATGTGTCTGTGAATACTGTAAAAGAATGGAAGAGAATGGCGAAAGAACAGAAAAGGAAGCGGAGATCGACTTACTCATTGAACAGGATGATATGATTTATCCTTCTTCGCCGGATTATCCATCAGCTTTCCATTTTCATCAAACCGTGACCCGTGGCATGGGCAGTCCCAGCTTCGTTCATCCGGGTTCCACGAAAGCCTGCATCCCATATGCGGGCACCTCATCTCCTTTTTTCCAAAAAATCCCTGCAAAAGTCCCTTGACACTTTTTCCGATATCCAGATATAGATTTCCGATTCCGGCCAAAAAATTCATCCTCTGCGGACGAAACAGGGCGGCATACGGATTCTTTTCCCCGCATATTTCATCCCGCAGAATCTGCGCCGCAATCATCGCCGTGGTCATTCCCCACTTCTGAAACCCTGTCGCCACGTAGAGGTTTGGGGTAAACATGGAATATTTTCCAATGAAGGGAATCCCATCATGCGGCATACAGTCCTGCGCTGCCCAATGCTTCTCGATCCTGCATTCCGGAAAATACTGTTCTGCCGCCTGCTGCAATGCCTGATAAACTCTTCCTGTTTTATTTTCTCCGGTACGGACAGAACTTCCTCCCAACAGCAGAAAATCACCTGCCTGACGCAGAGAAAGCCCATCTGCGTCAATCCCCAGATACATTCCTTTGACTTTCTTTCCTCCGGAAAGTGCAAGCACATAGCTTCTCTCCTGATGCTGGCGCAGAAAATAGAATCCGGGAACGTTCCGGATTGGAAAATGTGTGGCAATGATGATCTTTTCCGCCTCAAAAACTTCTTCCCCTGCAAAAACCTTCTTTCCTTTTACCGCAGTAACCTTTGTATACTCCCTGATTTCCAGTTCCGAAGCAATATCCTTTAAAAACTCCAACGGGGAAAAGCACGCCTGGTTCTGAAAGCAGACTGCTCCGGATACTTCAAACGGAAGCTCTGTCTCCTGTGTAAAAGCCGCGTCGATTCCAAGCTTCCTTGCAGCCTCCGCCTCGTCTCTCAGCAGCGCTTCTTTTTGACAGGTATACAGATAAGCCGGGGCTTTCGTAAACTGGCAGTCTATATTTCTTTCAGAAATGAGCTTTTCATATTCCCCAATTGCCTTTTCATTTGCCTGCGCGTACAGCTTCGCCTTCTCCTGACCCACGGTTCGAAGCAGCTTACTGTATTTCACTCCATGCTGGCTTGTAATTTTCGCCGTCGTCCTCTCTGTCTGCCCTGATGCGATCGTATCCGCCTCCAGAACCATGACCTCCTTTCCGCACCTCTGTAAATAGAAAGCTGTCAAAAGCCCGGTAAGTCCGCCTCCCACAACAAGAATTTCCCTGTGATTTCCCCGGCATACGCCATTACCACATTTTTCTCTGCCCGCAAGGACAGGAACTTGCTCTCTCCATAAAGATTTCATGCCAAATCCCCTCTTCTTTTTGGGATTAGTGTGCACAGATTTTCAAAATAAATCCAAAAACGGCATACCCATTTCTGAGTACGCCGCCTTTTTCTCTGCTTTCTACGCATATGCTTTCCATAGCTCTCTTACCATACGGATATAAAGCTCCTTACACTCCTCATTTTTCCCATCCTCGATCAAGGTGATACAGGGCAGAAGATAGTTTTTCCAGATTCCTGCATAAATCTTTTCGCTGTTTTCCTTTTTGTTGATATGTTTCACGATCGTGGGCGCCAGATTATAATATTCCTGAATCAGTTCCTCACCGTCCTCCAGCCCCATCAGATACGTGTCCCGATACTCGCGCAGCAGCGTCAGTTCATAACAGTTATCCGGTTTCTGAAGGGTCTCGCACACCGCCGTTGTAATGTAGCAGGATTTTCTCTTAAAGCCCTTCATGATTCCCTCATAGTCCGAAATTCCCACATTTGTTTTCGGAAAATGCTCTTTCCAGACTCCGTGAACCGCTTCCGCCAAAGGTCTGGACGAATTTCCCGAAAACTTCAGGATTGCCGGAAATACATACGCCGCCAGGCAGAAATTCAGATCGAGCAGGCGCGCCTGCTTTTTACTTTTCCCGGAAACTTTCTCCAGCTCCTCTTTGGCCGCGTCTCCCAGGGCGTTTGCCATATTTTCGATATACTGCTCTTTATCGATGACTGAATTATACCCATTTTCCAGCGCTTCATATGTAATCAGATGTTCCTCGTAATATTTCTGAAAAGCGCCCGTATACAGATCTTTTGTGTAATTCGCCATCGGTTCGCGGACGTCCAGAAGAAGTCCCGGCATCCCCGCAATCGCTTCCGTATAGTAACTCATCTGTAACTCTCCTTTTCAGGCAGTCCTACTCATTCCAGTTATGGTAAACGGACTGTACGTCATCATCCTCGTCCAGAAGATCCAGGGTTCTCTGAAGATTCTTAATCGCCGTTTCATCTGTCAGTTCCACATAATTCTGCGGAATCATCGTCACCTCAGCCTCTGCCATAACGATTCCCTCTTTCTCCAGCGCCTCTCGCACGGAGGAAAAATCGTCCGGGTCGGTAATGATTTCGAAGCAGTCCTCCTCTTCGGAAAAGTCCTCTGCCCCGGCGTCCAGCGCCAGCATCATAAGCTCGTCTGCGTCCATCTCACATTCTTCTTTATCGACGATGATCTGACCCTTTTTATCAAACATGTAGGAAACACATCCCTGTGTTCCGATACTTCCGCTTCCCTTCGTAAATGCGCTTCTCACATTTGCGGCAGTACGGTTTTTATTATCCGTAAGCGCATCCACAATAATTGCGATTCCGCAGGGGCCGTATCCCTCGTACGATACATATTCATAATTTACAGAGTTCGCATCGCCTGCCGCTTTCTTGATTCCACGGTCAATGGTATCGTTCGGCATATTGTTGGATTTCGCCTTGGCAATCACATCACGAAGCCTGCTGTTATTTGCCGGGTCCGGACCGCCCTCCTTGACCGCTACTGCAATCTCTCTTCCGATAATCGTAAAAATTTTTCCTTTTGCAGCGTCATTTTTTTCTTTTTTGTGTTTAATGTTCGCAAATTTTGAATGTCCTGACATGTTCTCCTTCTCCTTTATTTCTTTCTTTTGTTTTTATCACAAAGCATTTGCCTTCCCTTTTGTAAAAATTTCCATTAGAAAATATATCATTTTCCCCTGCATTCGTCAAGGAACTGTTACAAACTGTATCGCACGGAAGCTTTATGTAAAAATTATCTGCATCCGTGCATCCGCACCGGCATCTGAAAATTCATATCCAGGCTGACTGCCAGCGCCCTGTCTACCCTGCCGAGAATCTCAGCATCCAGATGACACACCCTGTCTTTCAGTCTTTTTTTATCAATCGTCCGAAGCTGTTCCAGCAGAATGACGGAATCTTTGATCATGTCATATTTTCCGGCGTCGATCTCCACATGTGTCGGCAGCTTTGCTTTATTCATCTTTGATGTGATCGCCGCGCAGATTACCGTGGGACTATGCCTGTTTCCAATGTCATTCTGAATAATCAGGACGGGACGAACCCCTCCCTGTTCCGAGCCGACTACCGGCCGCAGATCCGCATAAAAAATATCTCCTCTTTTAATAATCACAAAATTCACACTCCGATTTCTATGGTCCTTTTCCGTGATTTCCGGAAAGCTTATCGAAAGTATTCCCATATTTTCTCTTCGTATTCATTTTGTCCTTCTCTTTTACTTTTCCATCGATTCTGCGGTTCCTTCCGCTTTCCCATTTCGGATATAGACCCTCGGCACCCTCTTTCCGACGTCGCAGACAAATTCATAAGGAAACCTTCCTGAAAGGCGTCCCAGCTCATCCACACCGAGGAAACAGCCCTCTGATTCCCCCAAAAGAGTGACTTCATCCAGCTCCCTGGCTTCTTCAATCTCCGTCACATCTACCATAAACTGATCCATGCACACTCTTCCGAGAATCGGGGCTTTTTTCCCGTGAATCAAAACCCAGCCCTTGTTTGAAAGGCTTCTCGGATATCCGTCCCCGTATCCTACCGGTATCGTGGCGATCCGTGTTCTCTTTTCTGTCACATAAGTGCCGCCATAGCTGACCGGCACGCCTGCCTCCACCTCTTTGATATAGACAATATGGCTTTTCAGCGACATGGCAGGACGAAGGGGTACACGCTCGCGGCTCACTTCATCCGAAGGGTAAATGCCGTATCCTGTAATGCCCGGACGAACCAGGTTCATACCGACCTCCGGCATTTCAAGGATAGCGGCGCTGTTTGCACAATGCTTCCAGGGGATCTCAACCCCCTCCGCTTTCAAAAGCTCCAAAAATTGTATGTAACGCATCGCCTGTTTCTTTGCACAGGTCTTATCCAGCTCATCCGCTCTGGCAAAATGAGTAAAAATCCCCTCTATCTCAATTCCCGGAAGCTTACGGATTTTTAAAATCTCACGCACGCTCTCTTTCGTATCCGCAAAACCAATTCTGCTCATTCCCGTGTCTACAGCAAGATGAATGTTCAATTTCTGTCCTCTCTCTGCCGCAGCCTCTGACATCTTTTCTGCCATGTCATATGTAAACACTACCGGGCGAATCTGTTCTCTGACAAACTGTGGATAATCCTCCACGAACGTATAGCCCAGAATGAGGATTGGCTTTGTAATTCCATGCTCTCTTAAACTATGCGCCTCCTCCGCAGTCGCTACTGCAAAGCCCCAGATATAGTCGAAAGACTCCAGCATTCTGGAAACCGGCGCCGCCCCATGCCCGTATCCATCCGTCTTTACAACTGCAATCATCTTCGTCCCCTGACAGAGATTTCCTTTCATTGCCCGATAATTTTCCTCAATCGCATCCAGGTCGATTTCTGCCCGGACTCTTCTATGTTTCTTCATCACATTTCTCCTCTTTGCACAGTATTTTCGGTATTTCCTCCAAAATATCCCCGGCCAGCATTGCATGTCTGCCCAGTCGTTTCGCCGCCATCTCCCCGGCCTTTCCATGTATCCACACCGCCAGTTTTGCCGCACAGAAAGCCTCCATTCCCTGTGCCAGCAGTCCGGTAAGCATTCCCGTCAGAATATCCCCGGAACCCCCGGTGGCCATTCCGTCCGTTCCCGTGAGATTGATACAGATCTCCTCTCCATCGGAAATCACAGTTCTGGTATCCTTCAAAACGCAAACAATGCCATACTCCTTCGCAAATCCCCGGCAGGTTCCCATAAGGTCTGACAAAACCTCTTCCTTCGTCAATCCGGCCAGACGTGCCATCTCCCCGACATGGGGCGTCACTACAACAGGACTTCTGCATTTTTTCAAGTACTCCATCCGCCCGGAAAGCAGATTCAGCGCATCCGCATCCAATACCAGCGGACACCGGCTCTCCGACAGAAAACTTTGCAAAAGCTCCCATTTCCCGGCCCCTACGCCAAATCCCGGCCCAATGCCTGCCGCCGTGGGCCAGCCATACAGCGCTTCCCTGTTTTCAGAAAAACTTTCGGCTTCATAAGTTGTAAGCAGCGCTTCCGGCAGCCTTCCCTGTATAATTTCCCGGTTACACTCCTCGGTACAGACCTTCACCAGACCGGTTCCCATCCGATAGGCCGCTTTTCCCGCCAGAAATGCATGTTTTTCTGTCCCGCCACAAGCAGGGCCTTCCCATAAGTTCCTTTATTCGAGTATACGCTTCTCTTCGGAAAAAGGTACAAATCCTCCTGTTCCATGTGGCAGACCTGAGGAATCTTTTGAAAGCTCTTCTCCGTAATTCCGATCTCCCGCACCAGCACTTTCCCGCAGTATTCCGCTCCCGGATACAGCATCAGTCCTGTTTTTGCAAAAGCAAACGTAACGGTTTTCTTTGCGCGCACAGCCGTTCCCATCACTTTTCCGGTATCTGCGGATATCCCCGATGGAATGTCTACCGCAAGCACTTTCGCCCGGCACGCATTGATTTCTTCTATCAGCTCCCGGTAATGCCCTTCTACCTCTCTGGACAGACCGACTCCGAAAATAGCGTCTACTATACAAGTATATTCACCCACCTCCGTGTTGCTGACAATATTTATGCCATAATTTTCGCAGATTTTCTTCTGAATCCGTGCGTCCTTCGTCATGGATTTTTCTTTTCCGGCAAAAAGTATGGAAACCTGTATCTTTCGCTCAAATAAAATCCTGGCGGCTGCGAATCCATCCCCGCCATTATTTCCCGAACCGCAGACCACAAGCACCTTTTCGGTAGGAAAACTGCCATCCATCAGCACATCTGCCACTGCCAGAGCTGCCCGCTCCATTAAGACAAGTGAGGGAATCCCGTATTCCTCCATCGTTACCCGGTCACATTCCTTCATCTCCTTTGCATTTACCACATATTTCAAATTCTCACCCTCTCCATAAAACATGGGATGCCCCAAATATGTTTGCAGCATCCCTTCTCGGTCTGTTTCTATTCCTGATTTTCATGTTCCCGCTCATAGCGGTTGATATTATAAGAGAGCTGCATCAGACTTTCCGACAGATGTACACTCTCCACGATTACATCCTCTGGCAGCCTCAGATCCAGATGTGCAAAATTCCAGATAGCCTTCACACCATTCTCCACCAGAAGATCTGCCATTTCTGCCGCCTGGTCCTTCGGAAGCGTCAGCGTAGCAATCTGAATCTCATGTTCTTTCATAAATGCCGGTATCTCCTCCGTCAGACGTATCTCGATTCCGCGCACCTTTTTCCCTACCAGATTGGGATTTACATCGAAAATCCCTTTGATCTTAAAACCCCGCTTTTCAAATTTTACATAGTTTGCAAGAGCCTGTCCCAGATTTCCGGCTCCTACGATAATCATATTGTAGGTCTTATCCAGCCCCAGTATTTTCCCAATCTCATGATATAGAAATTTCACATTATAACCATAGCCCTGCTGGCCAAAACCCCCGAAATTATTCAGATCCTGTCTGATCTGAGATGCAGTCACCCGCATTTTTTCACTCAGTTCATTCGAAGAAATTCTCTCTACCCCGCTCTCCAGCAAATCTCCCAGGTATCGATAATAACGCGGCAGCCGCTTGACCACGGCCCTGGATATTTCCTTCTCTTCCATCTGAATCACCTTCCCACTCTTCGTTCACTCTGTACAGAAACATTCCGGCAGAGTTCCTCCCTGCCGGAATGGGTACACTTCTTTCTTTAGTATAACGAAATGTTAAATTTCTGTCAATCCTTACAATTGTGTTGTCACAAAAATATCATAAATTGCTTTGATTGCCGTTTCAAAATCCTCATTTCTGACGCCGATAATGATATTCAGCTCACTGGAACCCTGATCGATCATCTTTACATTTACATTGGCATGAGCCAGTGCAGAGAAGATACGTCCTGCGGTTCCCCTGGTTGCACGCATACCGCGCCCTACGACTGCAATCAGCGCCAAATCTGCCTCAAGGTCAATGGAGTCCGGCGTTACCGCACGGTGGATTCCTGCCAGTACCTTCTGTTCTTTCTCCTCGAACTCTGACTGATGCACAAAAATCGTCATGGTATCAATACCGGACGGCATATGCTCAAAAGAAATGCCATTTTCCTCAAATACCTGAAGAACCTTTCTGCCAAATCCCACCTCAGAATTCATCATATCCTTCTCAATATTGATGGAGGCAAACCCTTTCTTTCCGGCAATACCGGTAATCGTATATTTCGGCAGTCTGCACGTACTCTCCACAATCATTGTTCCTCTGTCCTGCGGAGCGTTTGTATTTTTAATATTGATCGGAATACCCGCTTTTCGCACCGGGAAGATCGCATCCTCATGAAGTACGGTTGCTCCCATATAAGACAACTCGCGCAGTTCTCTGTATGTGATCACATCGATCGGCTTTGGATTCTTGATGATTCTAGGATCAGCAATCAGGAAACCAGATACATCGGTCCAGTTCTCATACATGTCTGCATGCACAGCCTTTGCAACGATCGATCCTGTAATATCAGATCCGCCACGGGAAAATGTCTGGATACTTCCGTCAGGTTTTGCCCCGTAGAATCCCGGGATGACTGCACGTTCCGTATTCTCCAGTCTTGCAGACAGGATCTCATGCGTCTTATCTCCGTCAAAATTACCATTTTCATCAAATACGATCACTTCTGCAGCATCGATAAATTCATATCCAAGATATTCCGCCATAATGATACCATTCAGATATTCTCCACGGGAAGCCGCATAATCTCTTCCGATTTTCTTGCTGAAGTTTGTACGGATCGTCTTAAATTCCTCATCCAGACTCAGTTCCAGATCCAATCCTCTGATAATGCTGTTATATCTCTCTTTGATTGCTTCTAACTGCTCTTCAAAGTCTTTTTCCGCATCTTCCCCAAGGATTGCCTGTCCATAACAACTGTATAACATATCCGTTACTTTTGTATCATCCGGCGTACGTTTACCAGGTGCAGACGGAATGACATATCTTCTTGATTCCTCTTTTCTGATAATGTTACCTACTTTTTTAAACTGCTCGGCACTTGCAAGCGAACTACCACCAAATTTTACAACTTTTTTCACTTTTCGTATTCCTCCAACCAAGTATTTTCTGAAATGCATTCATATTCTTTCGCTATAAAAAACGTAACTGTATTTATCTTACATCATTTTTGCGTGCACTTCAATGCAATAATGTGTTAATATGTGCGGGAATAACGATTGATTTTTAGAACTACTGCATAAATATACATGCTTTTCAGGTACTCTCTGATTCTCCCCCACAGCATCACTGCATGCGGTTATGGGCGGATTACATCTGCAAATTCTGCTTTTGCAACCTTCTGAAGATCCTGTGGTGCAAGCCGGATCT
>CAJKKX010000048.1 GCA_905200565.1 uncultured Lachnospiraceae bacterium | reverse complement strand
GTGAAACGCACACGTTTCCGGTCATCATGCTGACGGCAAAGACCGAGTATATGGACAAGATCAACGGGCTGACACTGGGGGCGGACGACTACATTGAAAAGCCGTTCAACCCGCTGGAGCTGATCGCGCGCGTGAAGGCGCAGCTTCGCCGCTACACGAAGTACAATGACGGCGGAAAGCCGCAGGAGGATATTATAGATTTCGGCGGTCTGCTGATGAACCGCAGCACGCATGAGTGTACGTTCAATGAGCGCGAACTGACGCTCACGCCGATTGAATTTGATATTCTCTGGATCCTCTGCGAAAACCGCGGACAGGTGATCAGCTCGGAGCAGCTCTTTGAGCAGGTGTGGCATGAAAAATACTACAAACAAAGCAACAATACAGTGATGGTGCATATCCGTCATCTGCGCGAGAAGATGGGCGGACCGATGGGAAAAACCGAGTTTATCAAGACGGTCTGGGGAGTAGGATACAAAGTTGAAAAATAGCTATAAAAAACTAAAGAGGACAATTCTCATCCGCACCAGCCTGGTGGCAGCACTGACGCTGGTGGTGGGCTATGGGATTGTCCGCTTTTTGATTGACGGAATCTTCCAGGATTTCTTTACGGATCTGATGATGTGGTTTTTCTCAAAGCTTCATCTGGACTGGAACACAGCGGATCAGCTTTACGGAAAGATTTTCATGGACAATAAATTTCTTTTCCTTGCGATCGGCTTTATCCTGCTGTTCCTGATTTTTTACAATCTGGCGATCAAGGGGATCCTTGGCTATCTGAGCCGCGTGGAGAAGGCGATCGACGACGTCCGCGAGGACAACGAGGAGCCGGTGAAGCTGCCGCCGGAGCTGCAGCCGATCTCTGACAAGCTGACAGGACTGAAAATGACGCTGAAACGAAAGGAGCGGGCGCGGATCGAGAGCGAGCAGAAAAAGAATGATCTGGTGGTTTACCTTGCGCACGATCTGAAAACGCCGCTCACCTCTATCATTGCTTATCTGACGATGCTGGACGGGCAGAAAAACATGCCGGAGGAGGATCGGCAGAAATATATCCATATTTCGCTGGAGAAAGCGAACCGTCTGGGCGAGCTGATCAATGAATTTTTTGAGATCACGCGGTTTAATCTGCAGGACATTGTGCTGGAAAAGGTGCAGCTCGATCTCTCGGTGATGCTGGAGCAGCTTGCCGACGAGAGCTATGGCATATTGGCGGAAAAATATATGACCTGCCGGGTGGATGCGGACGAAAAGCTGATCGTGGACGGCGATCCGGATAAACTTGCGCGTGTGTTTGAAAATCTTTTGCGTAATGCGATCGCGTATAGCTACAGCGATACGGAGATCGCGATCGAGGCGCGCAGGAGAGAAAATGATATCGTCATTACCTTTACAAATAAAGGGCATCAGATCCCGGAACAGAAGCTGAAGGCAATTTTTGAAAAATTTTACCGCGTGGATAATGCGCGCAGCAGCCAGACGGGAGGTTCCGGCCTGGGACTCTCGATCGCAAAGCAGATCGTAGAGCTGCATGGCGGAAAAATCGAGGCGGCAAGTGACCGCTATTATACGACATTCACGGTGAGTCTGCCGGCGTATGTGCCGGAAAGCCAGCTGAAAAGAGGACGCGCGGCAAGACACCGGGATGCGGTTGTGGTTCAGACAGAAAGGCAGGTGTAGGCTGTTATGGGAAGAGACAGAAGAAGAGAACAACGCCGCAAAAAGGGCGGCATCGGAAATTTTATCAGCACGCTGGTGATCATTGTGGCTTTGGGGGTGTTCTGTTATGCGGGGTACCAGCTTGTGACGATTTATTTTGCGTACAAGGCGGGCACGGATGAGTACAGCGCGCTGGAGGAATATGCGAAAACGGATAAGGAAACGGAAGGCTTTGACGAGGCGAACATGGTGGAAAACGAGACGATGGGGGCTGACGGGCAGGCGGACGAGATCCTGGCGGAGGATGCTGCGGCGGGGAGAAAGAAGCTGCAGGAGATGGAAAATCCGATAGATTTTGACAGCCTTCTTGCTATCAATGACGATATTATCGGCTGGCTGGAAATGGAAGCACTGGATATCACCTATCCGATTGTGCAGGGGGAGGATAACGAATATTATCTGCACCGGACCTTCCGCGGACAGGAAAATTTTGCCGGTTCCATTTTCCTGGACTATGCGAATAATTCGAATTTTTATAACAGAAACAGTATTGTTTACGGCCACAACATGAAAAATGGGTCGATGTTTGGAACGCTGAAGCAGTACGGGGAGCAGGAAACCTACGATAAGAGCCCGTATTTCTGGATTTATACGCCAGATAAGATCTATAAATATGAGATCTTTGCATGCGGCGTGGTCGGCGCGTACAGTGACTGCTACAAAACTGTGTTTGCGGGAGAAGAGGATTTTATGGATTTTATAAATCTCGCGAAATCACAGTCGTATGTGGACACTGGCGTAGATGTAAAATACGGCGATACTGTCGTGACGCTTTCCACCTGTACCGGCGACAGTGAGACGCGGTTCATTGTGCAGGGCAAGCGCGTGCGCACCTATCAGTCTGTGCCGAAGGCGGGTGGATACGAAGAAACAGAGGGATAGGCGGAAAAACGCCGCTGAAGGCAGAAAAGATGAAAAGATGCTGCTGCGGACAGGGTGGAAGACAGCGGAAAAAAGAAAAGGTCAGACGGGAATGAAGAGGGGGATTTATCATGCAGGATAAGAGAGAAACTTTACAGAAGTGGATTGCAGAAAGCAATAATGTAGTGTTTTTCGGCGGCGCCGGGGTGTCGACGGAGAGCGGGATACCGGATTTTCGCAGTGTGGACGGCTTATACAACCAGGAGTATGACTACCCGCCGGAGACGATCATCAGCCACACTTTTTTTGTGAACCGGACAGAAGAATTTTACCGCTTTTATAAAAAGAAAATGCTGGTGCTGGATGCAAAGCCTAACATGGCGCACATCCGTCTGGCGGAGTGGGAGAAGAGCGGACATGTGCGCGCCGTCATCACCCAGAATATCGACGGACTGCATCAGATGGCGGGCAGCAAAGAGGTATTGGAGCTGCACGGCAGTGTACACCGAAATTACTGCCAGCGGTGCCGGAAATTTTACGACGCAAAATATATGAAAGAGGCGGACGGCGTGCCGCGCTGCTCATGCGGCGGAATCATCAAGCCTGATGTGGTACTCTACGAGGAGGGGCTGGATGGCGAGACGATGACAAAATCCATCCGTTATATTGCGCAGGCGGACGTGCTGATCATTGGCGGAACGTCGCTTGTGGTCTATCCGGCGGCAGGACTGATTGATTACTTCCGCGGCAGTAAGCTGGTGGTGATCAACAAGAGCACTACTTCGCGCGATAAAAATGCTGACCTGGTAATCGACGACAGCATCGGAAAGGTATTTGAAAGCATTCATATTGACTAGAGCGGTGCGGTCAGATTGCAGACCGGACAGAATGCGGATAAGCCGGTCCGGAGAAGCTCTTCGGGCAGAGCGGGACGGGGCATGAAAAAGTGAGGACATGGAAAGGAGCCACAGGCATGGAACGGCTGAATTATGAGGTGGGCGATATTGTGAGGCTGAAAAAACCGCATCCCTGCGGCAGCAGCGAGTGGGAGATCCTGCGCGTGGGCGCGGACTTCCGGCTGAAGTGCGAAGGCTGCGGACATCAGATCATGGTTGCCCGCAGGCTTGTTGAAAAAAACACGCGGGAATTGCGGAAAAAAGCTTGAAAAACCGCGAACGGTATGCTAAAATATGGTTTCGTGATATATTTAATTCCTTGCTCCTGCATAAGACAGGGGCCAGAGTCCATAAGGAGGTGCAAAACGCATGAACAAGTATGAATTAGCTGTTGTTGTCAACGCAAAGATTGAGGACGACGCAAGAATTGCTACCGTTGAGAAGGTAAAAGAATATATTACCCGTTACAACGGAACCATCACGAATGTGGATGAGTGGGGCAAGAAAAAACTTGCATACGAAATTCAGAAGATGAGCGAAGGGTACTACTACTTCATTCAGTTCGAAGCAGATGCAGACTGCCCAGCAGAGCTCGAAAGACATGTTCGTATCATGGAAAATGTTCTCAGATATTTGTGTGTTAGACAGGACGCATAGATAATAAGAGGAGATCAGAATGAATAAAGTTATTTTGATGGGCCGCCTGACAAGAGATCCGGAGGTACGTTACTCCGCAGGCGAGAATGCAACCGCAGTTGCCAGATATACACTGGCAGTAGACCGCAGATTCCGCAGAGAGGGAAGCGATCAGACAGCAGACTTTATCGGATGCGTTGCATTTGGAAGAAGCGCCGAGTTCGCAGAGAAGTATTTCCGTCAGGGCCTGAAGGTGGTAGTGACCGGACGTATCCAGACCGGCAGCTACACGAATAAAGATGGTGTAAAAGTATATACGACAGATGTTGTTGTGGAAGATCAGGAGTTTGCAGAGAGCAAGAACGCTTCCCAGGGAGCGTCCGACGGCGGATACCAGAGCTATCAGCGTACCGCTCCCGCACCGAGCAGACCGGCTCCGAGCGCAGCATCCGGCGACGGCTTCATGAACATACCGGATGGTATCGACGAGGAGCTTCCGTTTAACTAGAGCACCCTTAATTATTATTTAAGGAGGGAAAAAGATCATGGCTTATACAAAAGGCGATAGAGCAGATTCTCCGATGAAGAGAAGAGGCGGACGCAGAAGAAAGAAAGTCTGCGTATTCTGCGGCAAAGAGAACAACGAAATTGATTACAAGGACGTTGCAAAATTAAAGAAATATGTTTCTGAGAGAGGAAAGATCCTCCCGAGAAGAATCACTGGCACATGTGCAAAACACCAGAGAGCACTCACTGTAGCGATTAAGCGTGCAAGACATCTGGCGATCATGCCGTATGTGCAGGATTAGTATGTATTTGAATCAGGAATGATATATAAAGGCCTTTAAATGTTGATAGACTCAGTATTTAAAGGCTTTTTGCATAGAGATGAAGGAGCAGGAAGGGCATGCTGAAGAGATGGAAGTACTTCTGGGACAGTTTCAGAGGGAAAATAATGATGATATTCCTGACATTTTCGCTGGTGATTGCTGTTGGACTGGGTGTGTTCTGCTATTCCAGTGTCTTCAGACAGATGCTTTCCAGCACGACTTCCTATTCGGGCATGGTGGCAAAACAGATCAGCAGGAATGCAGGGATGATCATGGAGCAGACCGGAAAGATCCTGGAGATTGGAAACAGCTCTGACATTTCTGATTTCCTTTATGATACAGGCAGCCGCCATGAGACGACGATGAACCTGATCAATATGGTAAAACTTTATCGCAATTCTTATATATTAAGTGATGATATTAAAAATTTTTATGTCATAGGGAATGACGGGGTATGCTTTAATGAAAAAATAGGAATTTACCCGATTGAAAAGAGTGAGAAAAGCAGATATATCTATGATATGATTCTGGAAAATGAAAATGAACTGCTGGTTCTGAGTGGTTTTGAGATGGGATGGGAGGATCGGGATTGTTTTCTGATAGGGCAGAAAATACGCCAGACCTTTACAAATAAGACTATGGGGATCATTGCTATTGAGATGGATGCAAATGCGATAAAATCTGTCTATGAGCAGGAGATCCTGGGAGAAAGCGGATATTTTACGTTATATGATAAGAAGGGAAATGAGCTGTTTCATGATGACGGGCGGCAGAGCGTCCGGCAATCCCGCTCAGGAAGGAAGTATTTTCCGGTTTAAATGGCAGCTATCAGGAAGAAACGGAAAATGGTATAAGGCTTGTGGTATATGATAGCATTGAAAACACAGGCTGGGTGATCGTGGGGCAGGTTCCCCTGCAGGAGCTGATGGCGCCTGTTTATCAGTTGGGGGAGGTATTTTTTGCGGCAATCCTGCTCACGCTGCTGTTCCTGGGAGTTCTGTACTATTATCTGTCGAGAAGGCTTACCAAGCCAATTACCGAGCTTAAGGACAAGATGCTTCTGGCAGAGCAGGGCGACCTCGATGCGACGGTTGCAGTTATTACAAATGATGAAATTTCCATTCTGCAGCGTCAGTATAACCAGATGCTCATGCGTATCAAGGCTTTAATGGAGGAAAACAAAGAAGAACAGCGAAATATGCAGAAAGCAGAGCTTAAGGCACTGCAGGCTCAGATAAATCCTCATTTTCTCTACAATACACTGGAACTGGTGATATGGCTGGCTGCTTCCGAAGAAAACGATCAGGTAATAGATGTGGTAGATAAGCTGGCAGTCTTTTTCAAGACAGGCTTAAGCAAAGGGCTGGAGTGGATACCGGTAAAAAAGGAAATAGAACATGTGGAAAGTTATCTTTCGATTCAGCAAAAGAGGTACAGTGATCTGCTGACCTTTGAAATTCGTGTGGAACCAGAGGTTTACCAGTACTCTATGCTCAAAATGGTTTTGCAGCCGATTGTGGAGAATGCACTCTATCACGGAATCAAAAACCGTGAGGAGGGTGGTAAAATCACGGTTACCGGGCAGAAGCAGGGAGAATTTCTGATTTTTGTTATTGAGGATACGGGTTGCGGCATGGAGCCGGAGATTCTTGAGGATCTGTGCCGGAAAATCAGAGAAAATACCCAGCCATATTCGGATCATGAGAATGGCTTTGGAATTTATAATGTAAACCGGCGTATTCTGTTGTATTATGGGAAGGAATGCGGGCTGGATGTGTGGAGTGAGAGATATAACGGAACACGCGTGACCATTCGTCTGAAATGTCAGACAGAGGGACAGGAATATGTATAAAGTTGTGTTAGTGGAAGATGAAAGCACCGTACGGGAAAGTATCCGCAAGAGTATAGATTGGGGAGCTTATGGATTTATTTTTGCAGGTGAGGCTGCAAATGGGGAACAGGCACTGGAGGTTGTGCGGAAAGTACATCCTGAGATTGTGATCACAGATATCCGTATGCCTTTTATGGATGGCATCGAATTAAGCCGGATGCTGCGCAATATACATCCAAAGATTAAAATTATCATTCTCAGCGGATACATGGAATTTAAATATGCGCAGGATGCCATTCGCTTTGGGGTGTGCGAGTATTTGCTGAAACCGGTGACTCCGGTGAAGCTGGTCAGCATTTTGCTGGGGCTGAAGGAAAAACTGGACCAGGAGAGTAAGGAAGCGTCTGCTGTGGAAAACCTGGTATATAAGCTGAGGAGTTACGAGGTAAAGAATCTGGAGGATACCCCCACAGAGCTGAATGTAAAAAATCTGGAAGAGGGGCGGCGCTATGAAATCGAATTGCTGAATTTCCTGAAGCAGGGCACTCTGGAGGAAACAGATGCTTTTGTAAAGAGATATCTGGACCAGGGGCAGAGGGCTAATACGGGCTCTCTGGTATATTCATCCTGGCAGGCTATGCAGATCCTGACTGCATGTACGCAGGTCGTGCGGGAGCTTGGGGGCGATCCTGAGACTATTCTGGCGGATTTTCAGAATGTGGATCATTTTATCCGCAGCTTTTGCAGAGTCAGGTCCATGGAAGAGATAACAGGGAAACTCCTGAAAACTGTCATCACATACCGGATGGATCTTGTGGATTCGGGAGGACAGGCGATAACCATGGCGAAAGAATATATCCGTACACATATGGATGATGCCAACCTTACGCTGAATAGTATGGCGGAGCATGTGGGATTGAGCTCGAATTACTTTGGCTATGTGTTTAAACAGAGAACAGGCGTGAATTTCATAAAATACCTGACGAATGTGCGGATGGAACATGCAAAGGAGCTTCTGCGCACGACAGACCTGACCAGCGCCCAGATCGCAGAGCGCGTCGGTTTTTTGGATCCAAATTATTTTAGCGTGGTATTTAAAAAAACATGCGGTATGACGCCGCGGGAATATAGAAATAAATAGAAACATGGAAATTTTAAGAAAGAACATGAAAATTTCCATGTTTTTTTGTTTTTTAAAATTTGGGCGTGGAAATTTTAAGATATTTCCACGTTATTTCTATGGCTAATTTATGGAGAAAAAACTAAAATAAACTTATCAATCAGGAAAAGGGAGGTAATTTAAAATGAAGAAATTGTTAGTCAGTGCATTGCTGGGATGCAGTATGGTATTGGGTCTGGCAAGCTTTGCCGGAGCAGAAGACGCGGCAACGTCAGATGAGAAACTGACCTTTGCTGTTGTTATCCCGAATATTCATCCGTTTTTTGATCCGGTAGGAGAGGGCGCAAAAGACAGACTGGCGGAAATGGGAGTCGATGCGGAAGTGATCTGTGAAGGCGCAATGAATGGAGACGTTTCGCAGCAGATTCAGATTATGGAAGACCTGATTACGAAGAAAGTTGATGGGATCGCCATTGGTGCCTGTGACTCTGATGCTTTGACTCCATATATCGATAAAGCGGTGGATGCAGGGATTCCGGTAGTAAGCTTTGATACGGATGCGCCGGATTCCAAGCGTGCAGGTTACATTGGAACCGACAATTATAATGCAGGACAGGCCATGGGTGAAGTGCTCGGAGAAGCTTTGGGCGGCAAAGGAAAGGTTATCTGTGAGACGGGCGTTGTTTCTCAGGCGGGTTTGATCCAGCGTATGGAAGGCGTGGAAAATGTTCTGGAAGAAAAATATCCGGATATTGAAATCGTTCAGACAACAGCAAGCGGCGGTGATGTTTCCAAGGGATTGTCCGATATTGAGAATATGATTACGGCTGTTCCGGATTTCGATGCGTTGATCATTATTGATGCGGCAGGCGAAAATGGTGTGACGGCATTCAAATCCCACGGATGGACAACAGAAGATAAGATTTTGATCACTTTTGATGACCTGGAGCCGGTTATTAATGGTGTAAAGGATGGACAGATTTATGCAACGATCACACAGGGTCAGTATAACTGGGGGGTAAATATTGCAGAGAAACTGTATGATCTGAATCAGGGAAAAGAAATTCCGGAAAATACGGATACCGGTTATGTTATTGTAAATGCGGATAATGTAAACGACAACTATTAGACGGAAAAAACGAACAACAAGTGGGGCGGTAGGGGCCATGACGCCTGCCGCCCTGATTCTGTATAAGGAGCAAAAAAGATGGAAACAAAGAAAAAAAATATATTTTCTGATTTGCTGAGCAATCACCGGGAGAGCGGCCTGCTGCTTATCCTCCTTTTAATGGGTCTGGTTCTCTCCATAGTTGCAGAGGGGTTTCTGACGGTTGATAATATTTTTAACATTTTAAAACAGACGACACTGGTCACAATTATTGCGGCAGGACAGACATTTATTATTACTTCGGGAGGCATCGACTTGTCAGTTGGATATTCCATGACCCTGTCCAGTATGATTCTTGCGTATATGCTGACCTTCGGACTTCCGGTTCCAGCGGCGATCGTGCTTGGCATCCTTGCCAGTGTGCTGGTTGGGCTTGCCAATGGGCTTTTGATTACTACCCTGCGGCTGCCACCGTTTATCATCACGCTTGGAATGTCGAATATTGTAAAGGGAATTATTCTGGTTATGTCGAAGGGCTATATTGTTTCTCTGACGGAACCTTCTATTATCTGGCTTGGACAGGGGACAATAGGAAAGATGCCGATCATGGTGCTGTTTATTCCGGCTGTCGCGGGAGTGATGGCGTTTGTTTTGAACAAAACAGTTTTCGGAAATCATGTGAAGGCAGTGGGTGGCAATGAGGAAGCGGCGATTCTCTCCGGCATTCATGCCTCAA
>CAJKKX010000047.1 GCA_905200565.1 uncultured Lachnospiraceae bacterium | reverse complement strand
CCGCCGGCTCCCGGTGTTTCCTCTTATGCTTTATTTTTCTTACGCTTTCTGAGGCTGTATACACAAACGCCGATGCCGCTGATTCCTGCTGCCATCAGACCAATCCAAAGCCACAGATTGGAAGTGTCTCCTGTCTTCGGCACATCCACAGTAATTTTATCATTGTGAACATTCACCGTCAGGGTTTCATCCACTACCAGTTCAACAGTGACAGGATCCGGACGCTTATATCCGGCACTGACGCTATCTTCCACCTCAGTTACCGTGTATTTGCCCACACGCAGATTTTCAATGAAGATTTCTCCATTGGCATCCGTCTTGAAGGTCTGGTCATAATTGTCCCCGACCACACGGAAGGAGAAACCCTCCACACGGCCGTCGGAAGAAGTCTTTACAATCTTGAGATTGCCTCGATGAGCCTGGTTATAGAAACCCTTGCCGGCCTCATTCTCAATCTCATAAGTCTTCCCATCAGTATCAATCATGACATAGTAAACATTCTCGTCCAGATAGAAGCCGTCAGGCGCAGTTTTTTCTTTGACAAGCACGCCGCCGTAGAGCAGATCCTTCATCTCATACTGACCCTTCTCGGTTTCTTCCATGGTACCCAGAAGCTCGTCATCCTTGTCAAGCTCTTTGTTCCCATTGGTGTCACGGTATACCTCAAACACGGCACCGCTCAGCTTGTTTTCCGGATAATCCTTGTCAAACTTCGTCAAATGAAGATTTCCGCGGATAAACTCGTTTATGATTTCAATTTCAATGACCTGTCCATCCTCATTGACTGCAACAGGGAAGAGGTCAGTAGAAAGCACAAAGCCCTCCGGCTGCTCAATTTCGCGGACAATCCACAGCCCGTATGGAATATTCTCAAACTGGAAGGAACCATCCTCGGCAGAAGTCGTCACCAGAATCGCTGTTTCCTCTGTAAACTCTTTGGCGGAAGGTGCAAACAGACCGATTTTGGCGCCACCAAGGCCTTCGCCGTCTTCATCCAATTTTTTACCGGATACAGAGCCATAAATCAGCTCATTGACAATAGGCTCGCCGTCATTGGCCGCAATGGTCACAACTGCAGTTTCCTGATCCCCATAAGCGAATGTCACAGAATACTTGGTACCGCTTAAAATATAATGGGCATCCGTGCTGTGTTCCTTCAGGTAATAGCTGCCCAATGGCAGGTCAGTCTGGGCAATGCCTTTGCCGTCTGCATCCAAGCTTACGATCTCCAGCAATCCATCTGTCGGAATAACAGAACCGTCAGCTGCAGTAAGGTCTTCGGCCGCATACAATCCAAAGGTGATATTGGCAAGCTCATTGTTTGTGCCGATACCGAATTCTTCGCTCAGTTCCAGCGTTTTCTCCAGACTCAGTTCCACCTTCTGGCGTTCGTTATATACGCCGGCGGCTGTTTCTGTCAGGTCTACCTCCTGACCCGCATAAACCAGTTCTACCTGCTGCGGGTTTGGATTCAGCACCATGCCGTAGGGCGCCTTTGTCTCAACAACCTCATACTTACCCAGATACAGTTCCTTGCTGGAAACAGCTCCACCGGAACCGGTAGTAACGGTATCTACTACATCGCCTTTTGCAGCACGCAAGGTACCGTCTGGTGTATAAATATCTTCTGCTGCGCGAATTTCATAGGTTGCGCCTTCCATGCCGCGGATTTCATAAACCGGCTGATAAAGAAGATCCGCTCCATCCTTATCTGCACCATCTGATGTCGTGACGGAAGCAAATACTTCACCAGTCTTGGCAACAACAATCTTGCCCTTCTGCGGCATATTGTGTTTTTCCACCACAACCACGTCCTGTGTCCCGTCTACCGTGAATGGAACCGGATTACTGTCCAGCACATAGCCATAACAGGTCTCCACCTCAATCAGCTCATACTGGCCGTAGGAAAGCTCATAAGGAAGCATCAGCCAGCCTTCCTCATTGGTAAAGAAAGTGTCAATGGTAACAGGTGTCGGATAATAAATAGTTTCTGCAATCAGGTCGCCTGTAGACAGATCGCGTACCTGGAATCCAACACCGGCTGCAGGAATGATTTTCCCTGTTTCAGCATCGTGCTTTTCTACACGGATAAAGCTGGACTGGGTTGTATTGTCCAAAATATAGGAATAGGTCTGGTCATCTGTACGGATGTAAACGATAAAGTCCGGGATAAATGCCTGGCCTTCCATGCCCTCAGTCTGATGTACGACATAACGGCCATAAGGGAGATCCTTGGAAACAGCAAATCCGTCTGCATCCGTAGTCAGAATATCGCGTTCGTCTTCTCTTGCCGCATCATAGCTGCCTGCACTGGCAAGATAAATCTGGAATTTGGCGCCTTCCTCCGGCTGCTCAATAACCCCTTCCTTCCCAGAAGCTTCGATATCTTCCGGCGGAACCGGAACAGGTACATGAGTGTCCGCATCCGGCTCTGTTTCCGGAACGCTCTCCGCATCCGTATCTTCTACTGTTTCTTCTGTTCCTGAATCTACATCCATATCCGTCTGGGAATCCCCACCGTCTACGGCTGACCCTGCATCATTTTCATCTCCAGTTTCCTGAGATAACGCTGCATCGGCTTCCAGTTCCGGCTCAGTCTGGACATCCCCACCGCTTACGGTAGAAACAGCCTGTACAGCTTCGCCATGCTCCTCATCTGCCGGTTCTGCAGTATCCTCAAATTGTGCCTCTATCTGGGTCTCTGCCTTTTCCACATCCTCCAGTTCCGCATCAATGTGCTTAACCAAGCGAATGCGTCCCATGATGACCTCTTCTGTCACACCGATAGGGATCTGGTTGAGTTCCACGGTAAAATTGCCAGGCTCTGCCGGAATCGGGTATACCGTTTCATCCAGCAGATACCCCTCTGAAGGGCTGATTTCACGCAATGTCCAGTTTGAATCGCAGATGAAATAATCACTGGTAAAGGAACCGGTTGCGTCTGTAGTATAATATGCCACCAGCTCGCCATCCTGATAAAGACCATACACTGCTCCGGCCAAGCTGGCATCGCCTTGGGCATACCCGGTCTTTCGGTCCGTCTTGGTCACTTCCACGCGGAATTTCTTCAGAATATTTGTGACGCTGCGTTTAGTTACAACATTCCACTGGACTGGCGCCGTCTGTGTAGCCGGAACCACATATCGGACAGGAGTATTAACCTCTTCCAAAGTGTAAGGTGTACTTCCGCTGATCAGCACATTTTCAAAGCGTGCTACGCCAGACGCATCCGTTACGGCATACTCATCGACCGGTAAGCCTGACAGAGAGGTGCCATACAGATGGAACGTCATATCCTTTACAAATTTATCCTCCGATGTCTTGATGACCTCCAGCGAACCTCGCTTGAGCTTATTGTTGAAGGTCACGGTTGAAGTCTGTCCGCTGACAATTGTTACCTTCTGGGATTTCTGTGGCTCGTATTTATCAATATCCTGCTCCGTTACCGTATAGGTACCGGGCATAAGCTGGATGTCTACCGTACCGTCTGCCTTCGTTTTCACTGTTTTGTCCACACCGTTTCCGGTAATATGGAAACTGATATCGGATACCTTTCCATCCTCCGATGTTTTCTTGATATGTCCGGTACCATAGGTCTCTGTATCAATTTTCACATAAAACACAACCGGGTCATCCGCACCGCACATCATTGTCTGGAAACCGACACGCCCCCAGATCAGCATATCATTGCCGACACCCGGAACATTTTTCTGCACAGTGAGAGCTACAGGACTGGTAATCATGCGGCTGCTGGTAAAGGTATACTGATTTCCGCTACGGCTCACACTGATACCGCTTCCACCGGAAAACTTCAAATCCGCCATGGTATTGTTGGTATCGGTAAGCGTAAGGGAATACTGTTTGGTAGCCGGATTATACTTCAGCGTATGAACCTGCGCAGAACTGCTTCTGCCTGAAGCAAAGCTGGGTATGGTCGTATGCTGTGCCATCTGGGCCAGAATCCAGTCATAGCAGCGTTTTGCCGGACGACCTTCGATTGTTCGCAGGTAATTATCCCCGCGGATTCCCGCCGAGTTCGCATGTAAATCCTGTGGACTGGTTCTCAGCTGTTGCTGGTATTCCCACATGAGGATCTGCGTTGCCACTGCATAATCATCTGCATTGGTTCCCGATACCGGTGAACTCTTTCCCGGCTGCCAGCCATAGACACTGGTAAGCATAATGCCATACTGAGCGGAATAAGGCAGATTCTGAAAATAGGAGCTGTTTTTTCCGCTCTGGGAAGTATAACCGTTATCCGAAGTGCCATAAGAAATACCAGACTCAATGCAGTATACCTGGCGTTCTCCTGAGCCATCCGAAATCATGTATTTCTTTCTGGCATTGCCGGCAGTAATTGTTCTCACGGACGTATTGCCATTGCTGTCATACACTAAAAAGCTGTAACTGTCAGCGGAATAATAATACTGCCCATCGGAGCCTACATAGTAATCTCCGTAATGTGAGGATACCGTCTGTCCTTCTGACGGTGAAAAGGCAAAAACCGTTGTCGGAATGATGCCAACAACGGTCAGGACGGAAAGGAATAATGCCAAAAGGCGCTTTCCTTTTTCTTTGAATATTTTTTTCATATGAATAAACCTTCCTTTCGTTTTTTGGCACAAAAAAAGCTCCCTGCGAATACAGAGAGCCTAATTTGTACCTATTTGGTTTTAGTATAGGAAATAAAACGTATAACTTCCCCCGCCGTTATCCTGCACATAAATCGTAAAGCTGGTCATCTGCGTTCCCCCATAAGAGGCAATTGTAGATGGCATGGAAGTTACATAGTTTTGAAGCGCCCGTTTCAGGTTATCACCCTGAAAGGATTCAGACGCTGTTACCGGTGATGCCCAGGAACAAGTATCCGGTGTGCAGGGAATACCATCATCCTCCGTAATATGCGTAAGCCCCATGGACTGCCCAATGGCAATCAGTTCTGACCGGATGGCGTTTGCGTCAAATGCATAATCATAGATAGATTTCGGCTTTTCCGGTTCGGGCGGCTGCTCAACGGGTTTTTCCGGAACTGCGGGCTCCGGTGATGGCTGCTGTGCTGCCGCAGGTGGTTCTGCTGCAGGTTTTTTTGGTACTTCTGTCTGTCCGGCAGATTCATTCTGCTTTGGTTCTGAAGAATTGGTCGGTGCCTGAGAATTCGCCCCTGACTGGCTGCCGTCTGACTGCTGTTTCGCAGGGACACTTTCTCCAGGTTCCTTGGATGATACTGAAGGCTTGCTTCCTTCTCCATTTTCATCCCGGTCTGATATATTTAATATTTCAGTACCGGTCTTCGCCGGATCTTGACTCTCCAGGATGTTTTTCAGCCCAGTCTGAGCTGTGTCACCAAATTCCTGATCCAAGACACCGTCACTTCCGGAAGGCAAACCGGTTTCAGATGAATCTGGTGCAGAACAAGCGCTAAGAAGCAGTAACCCCAGTACCAAAATAAATAAACTAAATCTTTTCATAATGCATTCCTCCAGTCATCGTTTTACTTACATTACACGATTCAGTCTGGAGAAATACAACACTTATCCCGCAAGCTTATAAAAACCGCGATCCGCTTCATCGACACACCGATCGAGGATTTCGTAAAAACGCTGCGGATTCATCTCGGTATCTAACCAGTGCGTTGCACGGTAGGAATAGCATCCAACTTCGTCGTTGATGGCATGGCTTCCGAGAATGCTCCTCAGATTCAGTTCATTGGTCATCTGACGCTGCCTTGCCGAGCTGGGTCTTTCAAGCACTTTCGCCAGGCAGAAAACCATCAGCGGATGCAGCTCTGAAAAAGAAATCTGCAAAAAATAGCCATGGTAGTTTGTCATAAGGGAAGTGTCGTCTTCATCCTCGACATTAAGCTGCGTAAGAATCATTTTGCGGGTATGCACAGCAATATCCCTGCGATGCTGCTGTTCGGCAGCACTCAGATCACAATGGGTCATAGTAGTGCTTATCTCCTTTCTCAAGAATATAAAAGCCAGTTACCTGGCCGCAGCAATGTGGGTAATCGCACCCCATATCCGGTTGGAATCGTTGTTGATTCCCAGAATACGGACGGTGACGCGGGAACCCCTTGGCGGTCTGCCGCGTTTCGGATAGCTGCAGAGACAGTCGATGCCTCCGTCCAGCGCCACAAACACGCCGTTGGTATCCACCATACTTACGGTACCGACATAGCGGTTCCCGACAGAGTATCTGCGCAGAGCTTTCTCGTAAGGATTTTCTCCTGCCTGCTTCACCGAAGCCGTTGCCTTGATCTGATTCCTGTCGCTGCGGTCAATCTCCAGGATTTTTACCAGAATACGCTGCCCCGGCTGGAAATAGGCTGCCGCATCCATCCATCTCTGGTAACTCAGCTCCCTGAGCGGGATGTAAATCTCCAGACCGAACAGGTCCACAAAGATGCCTGCCCGGATTACCGATACGATTCTGGCTTCTGCGCATACATCGGAATACAGCAGATTGTTTCCATCCCTGTCCGTACCGAGGTAATAGGCTTTCCTTTTCGCCTTCATCGCCTCAAGGCGGCTTGCAACCGCCAGACCGGATTTGGGATCAATGCCTTTGACGATATAATCCACTTCAGCGCCCAGTCGCTTGGTGAGCATATAATGCAAAACATCCTCCGGAAGCCTGCCACGGTAATCATCGGGCGGCTCCACGGCTTCCTCTGCAGGAATAATCACCTTGAACTCACCGTGATAAATGACCGCAAGGGAACGGCTGGGGTTATCGGCCGGACGTTCCACACCCTGAATGGTACCGGTCAGGATACGGCCGGTTTTCTGGGACTCAAGCAAATCGAGCAGGTCGTTTTTCGCTTTGTCCGCTTCAGTTTCTACGGTCGGCCGCTCATCAATGGACACCACCGGTTTCGGTCTGGCAGAAGCCCTCCTTTTTTGGGGCTTAGGCGTCTCCTCGACGCCGTCGCCGGCATTCTTATCATCAGAATGTGCTTCTGCGTCAGACTCAGATGGTTTTTCCGCGGTCTTCCTGCGCCCGCGTGCTTTTTTCGGCTCCTGTGCTTCAGTCTGGGACAAAGCCCCTTCGGCTTCTGCGTCGTCATGAAGATCTGCTGGATTCTCATCCGATTCAGCCGTTTCTGTTTCAGTCTGGGGAGGCGAGCCTTCTGCATCAATTGCATCATGCATTTCCTCCCGTTCCATCTCCTCCAGTTCCGGATTCATCTCGGTCTGGGAAGCTGCTTCCTCCATCGAAACCTGCTCCTCCGGAAGAACTTCCTGTTTCTTCGTTGCCATAAAAAAACCTCCTATTCAGAATTAAAATTCAGTCGGCGGTTGGGCCGAACTGTATAAACTTTTTCTTCGAGCCGGCTTCTTCTCTTTTTCCGGCTCCACCTGCCTGTCAGATTCATCTGAAACCGGCATGGTATATACTGGTGCAGCGACAACCGGATGGTACTCCATCACGGACGTCTTTACCATCTGCTTCGACATCGGGTGCTTTGTGTAATCCAGCTTGTTCAGTCTGAGTATATTGCAGCCGCGAATGATGCAGAGCATCTCCTCGTTGGGTAATCTTAAAACCTCATCCGGAGTCAGCAGCTTTCTGCGCCCCTGTCCCTCAGTCTGACGGTATTGCGGAATGACCTGTGCAACTGCAATGGTTTTCCTCACCGTCATAGTAGAATTGACTTCAATGCTCATGTCCCCGCTGCGGTCTGAGAAATATTTAGCGGTCACGTCGTCCGTACAGCCCAGCATCAGCTGGATATCACAGTTGCCGATGATTTCGGCCCACAGGTTATTAGGATACCGGTTCTGCAGCTGGCCAAGACTCTGCACTGCCAGCATGACCCGTATATCTCTCGAACGGATGACGCTTAAAGACCTTGCAAAATCCGATCCGTCTTCCGCACCGCCGATGCGTCCTACATTGTTGAACTCATCCAGGATGAGATTGACGGGCACATTGCAGCGGCCGTCCCTGCAGCTGTCCGCATAGCGGGTCAGTCTGATAAATAGGAATGAAAAAAAGAGCGATGACAGGAATGCCATCGTGGCATCCTGGTCGCTCAGGATAATAAAATATGCACATTTCTGCCGCCCGGCGCTGATAGGTCAATGTCCGAGCGGCTGGTGATTTTCCGGACCGCATCGTTCTGCAGCACCTGCAGACGGGTTCCAAGCCCCAGTATGATACCGGAACGAACCGTATCACTGGACTGGGAAAACAGATTAAATGGTGCCCGTGCCGGATGGTCAAGCGGCAGCTTGTCAAACAGGGCCGTCAGCTGGCGTTCACTGTTCTGCGTCAGCATCTGGTACACTGCCGGAAGATTTTTCATATCCGGACTGCGGCTCCGGTCCTGGTCAATTAACAGAATCAAAGCTTTCAGCAAATTTCCTTCGCCGTTATCCCAGAAATGATCCCCTTTGCCGGAGCTGGTGTTGCCGATAATAACATTGGTCAGCACCTGCGCCATCAGTGTATCCCCATTCAAGTCTGACATGCAGTTCCACGAGTCTCCATGCTCAGGGTTTACCAGGTTGAACACCTTGACCTCATACCCATTCTGTCGGTAAAGCTCAGCGGTATCCGCATAGAGTTCCCCTTTGGGATCTGTGACCACTACCGATTCCTGACGCTTCAGAGCCTGAAACAGTGCGTTTCGGATAATGGCTCTGGACTTCATGGTACCGGATGCCCCAAAAATGGCAATGTGACGATTGAGTCTGGTATCTTTTGGCATACAGACTGCACTGCCCTTATACTCACCCAGAATCACGCCTTCTGCCTTCGCCGGCGCTGCCACCTCCAGCACCTCTTTCATCTCTTTTTCTTCCATCCAGGAAGCCGTGCCGTAAGCGCCGTTTTTGCTGGTTTTGAAGCCTCTTGGGTCATAGGTCTTTCCGTCAAACTTATCGTGCAGCCTCACATACAGGACAACCGCACCTCCCAACAGCAGGATACCAAGCATTCCCTTGAGTCCGCTTATGGTAAACGCCTTCGGGATACACATGAACGGGTTCCAGTCTACCGGTTCCATTTCCGTCTGACCGCCAAACCCGTCCGTCGCCATCCATGCCGCGTAATTTTCAAGCAGCTGGCCAAGCATTCCGCCCAGATACAACAGCGCTGCGCATCCCAGTATGACAGCAGCGATAATGGCCGCCTTTCTTTTCTTATCCGCCAAACAGGTTCCTCCTTTCCGGGCAAAGCTCTGCCTCCACCGCATCCATGCCGATGGTCTTAATGCCCACAAGCCCGCCCATGTATTCCTGTAGAAAATGCGTCTGGTGGGGAAAGCATAGGATTTCAAACCTTCCCGTTTGATTCCGGATCCCTTCCTTAAAGCGAATGAGTCTTGCAATGTCGCCATCCAGATGCGATAAAATATATACGCCGTCCACACAGGCGTCGTATTCAAAAAGCCCTTTGTCAAAGGACCTGACTTCAGGCTCGAATAATAAATCAAGCAGCTTCTCTTTCCAGTCTGGGACAGACAGCAGAAAAAGCTGGCGCACGCCGCACATGTCCATAGGCATGAAATAAATATGGTGGTAAATGGAATCAAACCGAAACTCAAGCCTCCGGCTTTTGTCCGACTCCAGCAATGTCTTCAGGGCAATCTCCCCAGACTCACCAAAAAGCACCGCTGAATCGATCCGGTCCGTGCCGGCATTCAGGCGCCCGACTTCGATGAGATTGTGGAGCGCCTTAAATTCCCCCATACCGCTCCATTTCATTGCGGCTGCGCGTGTATTGTAAACGGCATAACAGCTGCCGTGAGAAAATATAACCCCGACCATCCGGGTGAACATGGTTTTGTTCATCTCCGCCTGGCCGATCTTTTTAATGTCCCTTGCAAGATAGAACGAACTGTCTTCCGGTATGACGGAGAACCGCCCCTCGTTTTGCAGATGAGG
>CAJKKX010000046.1 GCA_905200565.1 uncultured Lachnospiraceae bacterium | reverse complement strand
GGCGCCACTTCGTCCTGCAGATGGAGGGTGTCCTCATAGCTGATGGGATACGTCTCATTCAGCCTGCCGGACGGATTTACCTTTCCGGTAATGATATCCAGCATAGCGCCTGCCCCTGCCTGTCCGTACAGATATCCGTGAAGCAGTGCTTTTAAACTGACATGCCAGGGCATTTCCACGGCGGCACCGGCACTTAAAATACCAACGATATTTTCATTTACCCGTGCAATGGACTCCAGGAGCGTGATCTGGTTTTGCGGGATCCTCATATGGGTACGGTCAATCCCCTCGGATTCACTCATTTCATCCAGCCCAAAGCAGTACAGCACTACGTCTGCGGACCGCGCAAGATCGACCGCTTCTTTTTCCATCACTGCATCTGCCGTGCCGTCCCGTTTATACCCCCTTGCCATCCCGACAACCGTCAGGTCGTATTCTCCGATCCGTTCTGACATCTTATCCAGTTTTATTGTATTCACCATGGAAGAGCCGGCTCCCTGGTATCTTGGATCAAATGCAAAATCTCCGATCAGCGCCACATGAGTTCCCGTCTTCAGCGGAAGGATCTTCTCCTCGTTTTTCAGAAGCACCGCGCTCTCCGCCGCCGCTTTCTTTGCCAGTGCATGATGGGCTTCTTTGTCAAAATCCTCCGGCTTTGACCCTCCGTCAGCGTGTTTTGTCAGCGCCGTCACTGCTTCCAGCATCCGGTCCACGCAGGCGTCTGCCGCCTCTTCGGAAAGCTTTCCATCCTGCATTGCTTTCACAAGCTGCCGCGCAGAATCCATGCCCGGCGTAGGCATTTCCAGATCCGAACCTGCTGCCACGCCCCTGATATGGTCGTTGGAGCCGCCCCAGTCCGTGATCACGATGCCGTTGTATCCCCATTCCTCTCTCAGTATCTCTTTGAGTAAATGTGTATTTTCATTCGCATATGTACCGTTTACCTGATTGTAGCTGGTCATAAGCGCCTTTGCTTTGCCCTCTTTTACAACAATTTCAAACCCTGTCAGATAGATCTCCCTGAGGGTCCTTTCATCCACTACCGCGTTCATCGCCATCCTGCGAAGCTCCTGGCTGTTTACCGCAAAGTGTTTCGGGCAGGCATACCGTCCGCTGCTCTGGATCCCGCGCACATAGCCCGCCGCCATCTTTCCTGCAAGATAGGGATCCTCTGAAAAATACTCAAAGTTTCTTCCGCACAGAGGACTTCTTTTGATATTCAGTCCCGGTCCCAGAACGATATCCACACCCTGCACCGCCGCTTCCTCTCCAAGCGCCCTGCCGATCTCTTCTCCCAGGACAGGATCCCAGCTGTTTGCCATAGTCGCTGCCGTAGGAAAACAGGTCGCCGGCAGCGACGGATTCAGCCCCAGATGATCACCTGCTCCTGCCTGCTTGCGGATTCCGTGCGGTCCGTCGGAGCAGAAAATGGATGGGATTCCCAGCCGTTCAAAATCCCATGTCTGCCATTCTCCTTTACCGCTCAGAAGCGCCGCTTTTTCTTCTATTGTCATCTTATCAATGATATCTTTATGTTTCATAAAATTACGCTCCCTGTATAAGATGAGGAGCTGCGGACCAGACAGCCCTCAGCCCCTCTTACATGATCTTTGTTATTCTTCTTTTACCGTTTCAATTTTTACAGCGTTCTTTTTCCGCTTCTGATAACCTTTGCGCACAATAAAGAACTCAAATGCAAGCAGAAGGACTGCGATCACAACATCCGCTGCGATCATTATGATCTGCCATGTCATCAGACCTGCGGACAGATTTTCTTCCTCAAATCCTCTGCTGTTGACAGCCGTATAAAGGACATCGTGGCACGCTTCTCTCATATGCTGAACGGTCGTCGGATTATCGGTATTTTTGATGTAGTTTGTATTTACATCCCTGTTAATCAGGCAGGTGGAACCGCCGTTATAAATCGCGCGCTCTGCATCCATATAGCCGAAGTCTGCAAAGTAGTCCGTCAGTACCGAACCCCTGAAGCCCCATTCGTTTCTGAGTACATTGATCAGCAACGGACTGCATGCGCCTGCCCACTGGTTGCCAATGTAGTTGTAGGAGGACATGACTGCTGTCGCATCTCCATCCTTTACGCACATCTCAAACGGCTTCAGATAAATCTCACGGATAGCCTGTTCATCAGCCCACACACAGAGCATTTCCCAACGGTTTGTCTCCTGGTCATTCAGCGCAAAATGCTTGATGTAAGCATATACGCCCTGGCTCCATGCCCCGGATACGGCATTTACCGCACATTTTCCGGAAAGGAGGGCATCTTCGGAATAATACTCAAAGTTACGTCCTGCAAAAGCGGAGCGGTGAATATTCATCGCCGGTGCATACCAGCCGGATACATTCATATCGTCTGCCATCAGGCCGATATTTTCACCAAAGGCGTACGCCAGGTCTTCGTTCCAGCAGTTTGCAAGCATCACCCCTGCCGGGAATCCGATAGAGCCAACGCCGGTAAAGTTATTATTCAGCGCCGCCGGACCGTCACAGTCCGTGGTTGCGATCTTGTCGATACTTTTTGCCGGAGCTGTCTGATAACCGCCCAGGGCGATCATTTCCACCATTTCGTCAATGGTCAGATTATCAAGGAGCATTTCCCATTTCTCATCATCGTAATCCGCTCCCCTGAGATCCAGGATCGAAATATTATTTTTTGCCCCGGTCGTCGGCATCTGGGCATCCGGGTCCTCCTCCGGTTCAAAATTGGAATTGTTTACAAATCCGGCTTTGTCCGCCTCCGGCATACTGTAGGTTGCCGGCGCAGCCACTGCTTCTTCATAGTTTTCAAATCCGTTTTCCCTTGACAGGTAGGTCAGCTCGCCTTTTGCAAAGTCAAACTGGTTCTGCGCTGCCACCAGGTCGGTGCTTCTTGCATTGTTTTCATCGTAAACAATCGTGCTCTCCACTTCATATGTCTGGGAGTCGATGACCGTGTGGGAATCCGAATTGATGGAAATCACATATTCGCCCTCTTCCAGTACGTAGCAGCCGTTCTCCTCGTCATCATAGGATGCCATATCCTCCGCGGATATTGAAATGCTCAATGTCTGGGAAGCGCCCGGCTCCAGCATATCCGTCTTATCGTATGCGATCAGGTTTGCAGATGCTTTTTCGATTCCTCCGTTGGTATAGGGCGGATTATAGTAAACCTCCACCACATCCTTGCCTGCCACATCTCCTGTGTTGGTAACGGTCACATCAAAACTGATCGTTCCGTCCTCACCCGTAACCATCTCGCCCATTTCCTGCGTAAAGTCTGTATAGCTCAGGCCATAGCCGAACGGGTACTGAACAAGCTCTTCGTAATCGATCAGCCCTTCCTCCGCCGCTGTTTCATAGAACTTATATCCAACGTAGATCCCATCTGTATAATTTACAAAATGTGGTAATGCTCCCGGAACATACGGATCACTTTCGGAAATGACGAATTCATCCATATTGTCATACTCATAATCTCCAAAATTGTTCCAGTTCGGAGTCGCTGTCAGATCCCTTACAAACGTATCGGCTGTCTTTGCAGATGGATTCACCTCGCCGGAAAGAATTTCTCCCAGAGCGTTAAAACCGTTCTGACCGGTTCCGGGAACCCAGAGCACACTCTTGATCTGCTCATATTCATCCGCGATCTGCAGCTCCATTGTATTGGCGCCGTTGTATACCAGAATAACGTTATCAAAATTCCTGCATACAAGATCGATCATGTTGCGCTCGCTCTGGCTTGGCTCCAGATAATGCGTGCCTTCCGGGAAATCTTCATAATCTTCCGAATTGTTGTTGTATGTAACTCCTGTCAGCGTTCTCGGCAGGTCTGTCTGCTCTCCGCCTGCACGCGTGAGAACGATCATTGCATTTTCAGAGAACTCTCTGGCATTTTCCATCATCTCATCTGAGTAGGTTTCTGCCGGCGGCTCCGGAAGTGTCCAGTCCTGCGCAAACATGCCGATTTCCGGTCTGCTCTGCGCATATGCCCTGTAAAAATCAGAAAGCTCGGTGTTCGTGTTAAATCCTGCGTTGGAAAGACCCTCCAGCAGGTCTACAATGTGGTAGCTGTCATTGAGTGCTCCGGAACCGGTTCCGCCGTAGCAGGGCGCTGTAGATGCCCATCCGAACACATTAATGTTTTTATTATCTGCCAGCGGAAGCGTCTGGTCATCATTCTGCAGCAGAACGATTCCTTCTTCCGCGATCTGCTGTGCCAGCTCCTCTGCCCCTGCAATGCTTTCCTCCGTAAGCGTGCCCGTACCGGATGCCAGTGACAGAATTGTGTACATCGGGCCGGTGCAGATTAAGTTTGCAACAATGGCAATTCCCACGATCATGGCAACGAATGCCTGGGTACGTATCACATATTTCTTATGTGCGGCGAGCTTCAGGCAGGCAATCATTACAATGACTGCCACAGCAATAATAGCGCCTATCGCGATCAGGTATCCCCTGATCTGTGTGAGTGTGCTTATCACATCACTCCAGTTTAATTCCAGCATTTTTTCTTCTCCCTTTTCTCAATTTTCTAAATGTACGGCCGTTTCATTTCTTTGTATTATCATTGTATCATAATTATTTTACGGTGCTCGTTTTTGGCACAACATGCAGCTATTTGTCCCAACCTGCAGGTCTGGGAATCAGCAGCCCCAGTTCAAACCATTCATCCTTCCAGCTGACCTGGGTACTCCCTCCATACTTTTCTACTGTATATCGAATGCTCCTGATCCCATAACCGTGATTTTCTTTATCCGCTTTTGTGGTGCGGATGCTTCCTTTCCCATCCCAGTCAGGCTCCCGTTCACAGTAATTACGCATCTGGATAAAAACAAAATCCTTTTTCAAAGATATGGATAAATGTATCAGACGTTTTTTCGGATCATCCAGAATAACAACGTTTTCTATCGCGTTATCCAGGGCATTTCCCAAAATTGTGCAGATATCCGTCACGTGCATAAAATCAAGCAGCGTACCGTCTGCCACCCAGGTAAAATGAATCCCGTTCTTTTTTATCACTCCCTGCTTCACTGTCAGCATAATATCCAGCACCCTGTTTCCGGTAGGCGCTGCGATCTCACTTGCATTCAGCTCTTCCTCCAGCCGGTCCAGCCATTCCTCACGTTTTTCTGCATTTGTTTCAGCTCTGAGGACTGCAATGTGATGCTTCAGATCATGTCTTTGAATACGGAGCAATTCGATGCTCTCCTGATAGCTCCGATATTGGTCATACTGGCTTTTCAGCATGGTTCGGATAGCTTCTATTTCTTTTTCTGACAAATATTCACTGACCCTGCTTTGAAACGCATACAGAACAGCCAGCCCGGAAAAATCGATCAGAGTACGCATCTTTAAAATGTCAAGACACACTGAAACATCGGCCTCTGCATCTGACAGAAGGAAACGGACATTGCTGGCCGCAAAGGTCAGTACCACAAGCGCAACCGTAGAAATCAGTTCCCATTTCGACAGATGCTCCAGGTATTCTTTTTTTAATATCCCTTGTTCTAATCGAACCGCTGCAGTAAAAACCACACTATAGGTAAGTATCAGGATACAGCTTCCCATTCCCAAAAATCCGACACCTGCCAGGTCCAGATAAGCGAAAAGCTGCCACTCCAGGGATGCTTCAAACTCCGCAATGATAAAAGCTGCTGTACAGCAATATGCTGCCTGAAACATTGTGATCCTGCAGCAGCAGTATAAAAATAAATACATAGCTCCGGCCGCTATAAGCATACAGGGAATCCAGAACATCAGAGGTACGTCATCCGTTGCCGCAAGCACCAGTATCTGGCACAGCAATGCTCCCATACTGAGTAAAATCGTCTGTTTTTTTGAAAATCGTTTCTCCAGGATCAGCACATAGACCATACAGGCAGCCCATTCTGCCAATGCCGTATGGATTCTTGGAATATCCGCATAGACAGCCGCCATCATCACATTTCCCCGCTCATATAGCATAGCATTTTCTGCATAAATTCCTTCTTCTTTGCCCTGCCGACAGGAAGCCGTTCTCCCTGCACCATACATTCGTTTTCCCGGATCGCATCTACATGCTGTATATTCACAAGATAGCTTTTACTGTTTCTGAAAAAACCATATGGCATCAGCAGGCTTTCCATCTGCTGCAGCGTTCCCCTGCACTCCCATGCACCTTCATCGGTCTTGTACTGCAGCATATGTCCATGGCTCTCAATGTAATAGATCCCCGCGATGTCCATTTTCCGCACGCCATTTTCCATCGGTATGGATATATAATGCTTCTCTTTTTTCCGGATTCTTTTTACCGCTCTGTCAAGCTTATGGGAAAAAGCAAAATATTCCACCGGTTTTACAATATAGTCCATCGCATCTACTTCATAGCCCCGGATCGCATAGTTTGTCATATTGGTAATGAATATGATGATCACTTCCTGGTCCATTTCTCTGATCTTTCTGGCTGCAGATATTCCATCCATAAATTTCATCTGGATATCCATCAGAATAATATCATAGTCACCGGAGTAATCCTCTGCTATCTCACTGCCGTCGCTAAACCAGACCGATCGCACTTCAACAGCGGACTCCCTTTGATATTTATTCAGGTATTCTCTCAGCTTGTCCACATATACTTTTTCATCCTCAACAATCGCCAGCTTCATTTCCATTTCCCCCATTTTTTCTGATATTCTCCGTAAATCAAAGCCCCGCTGCAGGTATTACTTCCACTGTCTCACAGAAATTTGCTCCTTGTTTTCATATTTATTGTAAAACGGGAAGAAAAAAAAGTACAATACCGAAACGGCAATATAGTATAATCTATATGCATACTGTATGAGCAGGCGGTTACTTCATCAAATGTCCGTGGGAGAGTTTCAGAATTTTATATAAAATACCCGCCGTCCAAAGTTACAAGAACCGGGCAGCGGGCAATATCTGGTTTTTCAGGCATCCTGCTTTTATTTCTGCTCGTCTACCGGCGGGCGCATTCTGGCATAAGCCTGCAGCTTGAGCCAGGAATTTTTATAGTAGCGCTTATTTTTGTTCAGCGCTGCGATTTCCGCCATCTCCGCATCATCCAGGCTGAAATCAAACAGATCGAAATTCGCACGGATATGATCCGGATTCTTTGACCCCGGAATGACCACATTTCCGGCCTGAATGTGCCAGCGCAGAATGATCTGCGCGTTGCTCTTTCCATATTTCCTGGCCAGTCTGGAGAATACCGGTTCCTCCATCAACGCCTTATCTCCATGCCCCAGGGGATACCACGCCTGAATGACCATATTTTCTTTTTCCAGAAATTTTTTCAGTTCCTGCTCCTGAGAATAAGGATGCACCTCCGTCTGCAAAATAGCAGGCCTCACTTCGCAAATATCTAAGATCTCCTGAATCTGAGCGGCTGTGAAATTGGACAAACCGATTGCCCGGACTTTGCCTTCCTTGCAGGCTTTCTCCATCATCTTATACCCAGCCACATAATTACCGGCCGGCTGGTGGATCAACAGCAGATCAATGTAATCAGTATCCAGACGCTCCAGCGTCTTTTCCACTGCATCCGCCTGTTCATAGAAGGACGGCCACAGCTTCGTTTCCAGAAAAATCTCTTTGCGGTCAACGCCGGATTTCTTGATTGCGCGGCCAACCGCTTTTTCATTCACATAGGCATTTGCCGTGTCGATCAGTCGATAACCGCATTGCAGAGCACTGGTTACGGAAGCCTCCGCTTCATCCGGGCTGAGCTGGAAGGTCCCGATCCCTGCCATTGGCATTTTTATTCCATTGTTCAAAGTTACATACTGCATAGTGATTCCTCCATTCTTTTATTTTTGATTATCTACACCCCTGCTGCCCAACAGGAAATTTCTTTTGCCCGTTCCAGATAATCTGCCCGGTCACGAGCCGTTTCATTTCCTCCGGTTCCGAGCCGGTGCAGGTCAGGAAGATGCCGACCCGCTTTTTCGGCCCGGTCTGGTAAGTCTTGCAGGCGAAGGTACAGCACAGCCGGTTGATGACGGTCATCATCTGTGCCGCCATACAGTTATAATATATCGGGGCTTCCGCAATAATGGCATCCGCTTCGTGAGCCAGATGCAGAATGTCCATGAAATCGTCCTTCTGCACGCAGACACCGGTTTTCGCGCAACCGTAACAGGCCTGGCAAAATCCAATCTGCTTTTCCCTGATATGAACGATATGTACATCCGCTCCGTTGGACTTTGCTTCCTCCATCGCTGCGCTGATTAAAGCATCCCCATTCCCTCCCACAGTTGGCGTTGTTGTCAGAAATAATATGTTCTTCATTTCTTTTCCCCCTCTCAATTTCTGAATCAGCAGAAATGTGCCGTTCCTTTCCAGGTACGCTTTTTATTTTTTATGACTGCCATATCCAAAGCAGCCCATTGTAGAAATATTCCATTGCGTACTCTCCACTGTGAGTGCCGCCCTCCTGCTCCAAAAAATACAGGTTTCCATCTCTTTCATTATCGGCATAGCGAAAGGTACCGTCACTCACATCGGCCATCGCTTCGATCTGATATTTGAAAGAGGCGTAGGCAAAATCATCCGTACCGGATGCTGCAAAGATAAAGAAATCGCTCCATGTATGCCCGGAATCCGTTACCAGGGACGCCATATATTCTCCATCAGATGTCAGATTTCCGCTGGACGGCATAAAATAACGGAAATAGTCCAGACAATATTGAAAGGTTCTCCAGGTTGCCACCGATCCCATGGAAAATCCGGCAAAAGCACGGTGATCTCTTGAAGCCCGAATCCCTTCCGGCGTCGTATCCTCCGCATAGGTGCTGTAAGTTCCCTCAACTGCTGGTATCAGATCATTCATCAGCTCCCTGTGATAATTCTCTGTCAGCCGAATTGCCAAACTGTAATCTCCGCTGTCATCCGGGCTGGTATTATTGTAGGTAGGACACACTACGATCATGGGCTGAATCGCTCCATCTGCCATCCCATTGTCCAGAACATTCTTAAATGCAGCAGGACGATCTGGTGTTCCAAGATACACCGTCTCATCGCTCCAGCCTCCGTGCATCAGATAGAATACGTTATACTTTTCTTCCTCTGAATAGTCATAAGGCAGATATACGATTGCTCGCTTATGCAGCATTTGGCTCTGCTCTTCATATGCCATGGATTCATAGGTATCGTATTCCAGCTCCACCAGCGTGCCCGGATAATCAGATTCTTCAAAATAGTCCTCCGGTATCTGTACCAGTTCTTTTGGAAGCGTGGCCGTTGTCACGGTTTTCTCATCCCTTTCTGTTATCTCTGTGTCAGCAGAGGTTTCTTCCACTCCGGTTTCCGGTGTTTCACCGGCACTGCCCACGGCCTTATTGGAATTCCCCCCTGCCAATATGAACGTCAACGCCAGCATTATTGCCGGCATCCTGTGCTTTTTCATAGTCTCATGCCTCCTTATATTTTCCTCCCATACTCCGGGTTATCCTGGCAGAGCTGATCTTTCCGAATCCTTTCCAAACAGCTTTCTCCGCTGCAAAAAATAATAAATAACGATTGCCGGAAGCGTTGACCTTCCCATTCCTCTTAAAGCAGAGCCAACCACTTCATAAGTGCTTATCAAAAACAGGAAGGGAATAGCGTACCGTAACCTTGCCATGGCATACTCGATTTCTGCAGGGTTAACTGTAAAAATACGGATTACAGTATTGCGTGTGAGGATAAAGCCAAAGCTAACCAGTATTGCCCCAATCATCCCAGCGGCCAGGCAGAGCCGCTGTAAATATTTCTATGTGATTCTCTTTTCCTTTTATTATAAGTCAGGCAAGACCCCGAATGAAGTCTCACTTTGTTATGCAGTATATACCCAAAGGTGCTTACTCTATTTTAATTTCCACTCTCTCCCTTACATGTCCCAGTCAAAGAAAAAAATCATGGCACTTTTCGGTGCCGCCTATAGGCGGTGTCTAAGCAACCTTTGATACTTGACTGCCTCTTAAAAGAGACCACTCCATGCGGATGAAACAACCTGCCTTTCTCCCACGAAAAAAAGATCCATCTCTGGCTCCCGTACAACATGA
>CAJKKX010000045.1 GCA_905200565.1 uncultured Lachnospiraceae bacterium | reverse complement strand
AAAGAAAAATATTCTAAAAATCTGCAAAAAACTATTGACTTTTCTTAGCAGGTTTAGTTGAAAAAAGAATTGACAAAATCCATAAGGGCAGGTATACTTAAACCATAAAACGTGTGCGCACACGAAAACGTAAAAAGTGGGGAATTATGAAGTATACATTAGAGACAATCGCGGAAATGTGTGGGGTGTCTGTGGGTACAGTGGACCGGGCGATCAATAATCGTCCTGGCATTAAAGAGCAGACAAAGCAGAAAATTTTAAAAACGATAGAGGAGGTCAATTATAAGCCAAATAAAATAGCCCAGAGCCTGGCAATGGGCCGTACCAATACGATAGGGATCGTATGCTTTGATTTAAAGAACAATTATTTTGCAGAGCTGGTCAACGCTATTGAAAAAGCGGCGAAGGAAAAAGGATATTTCATCAATTTGATTTTGACCCATGGCAATGCAGAAATGGAAAAACAGGGAATAATGTATCTGGAGGAACGGCATGTAGACGGTATTATCCTTTTTTCTGTATGTGAAGTAAAAAAACACGCAGAGTATCTGAAAAAGCTGAAGATACCGGTAGTAACGATCTACAATAAAATATCGGACGATTTTTCGCTGGTGGGCATTGATGCCAGAGACGCGATGGAACATGCGGTGGAATTTATCGTAAAGAAAGAGTACCGCAGAATTATCTTTCTCAATGCGGCTATTACAGAGAAAAAACAGCAGCATATGAATGTATATACGCTCCAGGAACGTCAGGAGGGTTATATTCAGGGGCTGGAAAAGTATGACCTGCATAAACCGATTATTCTGGAAGGCGTTAACGAAGAGAAACTTCTGAAATCTATAGAAGAATGCAGACCTCATAAAACAGCTGTACTTTGTATCAACGATATGTTTGCGATACAGGTGCTGGAAATTTGCAAAAAGCATGGGATATCCGTGCCGGGACAGCTTGGCATTATGGGATATGATAATATAGAAATGCTGAAATTTATTTCTCCAAGACTTTGTTCGGTGGAATATGATGTGGATGTGCTGGGAGAAAACCTGTTTGAAGAACTGCTGGATCAGATGCAGTCTCCGAATAAAAAAAGAGTAAACCGTATTCTGGCATACCGGATCATACAGGGAGAATCCATCTGAGAAAATGTTTGTTGTTAAAATTTTGGGGATTATTTTTTAATATTATCGTGTACGCACACGATTTATATTTTACCGTTTCCGTGAGCGCCCACGAAATGGAAATAGAGGAAAAACAAGGAAGAAATTGAAAGATTTTTTTAAATCAGGAATCTTTTAAAATAAAAAATCAAAGGAGGTGCCGGGGGATATTTTAAGCAAGATCCATTAACTGTTTTGAAATGTATTACAAAGAGAAAATGTAAATGAAAGAAATGAAAGGAGAAAAAGAATGAAGAAAAAAAGTTTAGCATGTGTACTGATGGCGGCAGCAATGGCATCGTCAATGGTGCCCACCGCATTTGCCAAAGACGGAGAAGTAACTACACTGAAACTGGTTTACTGGGGAACGGATACGGAAAAGAAAAATATAGAGGAAGAAGTAATTCCGGGCTTTGAAGCAGCGCATCCCAATATTAAGGTGGAAGCGCAGCACATTAATTCCGGAGATAATGCAGCGATCGCAACGATGCTGGCAGCAGGCGATCCGCCCGACATTTCCTGGATCGATCCGTCCTACCTCCCGGGCTGGGCAGAGGATGGCGTTCTGCTGGATTTATATGAGTTGATGGAAAATGACTCTGATCCGACTGTTACGAAGGAAGATTATGTAGATTATGCATTCCTGGAGTATCAGGAAGGAAAAGCGTTTGGTACCGTTCTTTCCTGTGAACCGCTGATTTTGTATTATAATCCGAGTGTTTTTGAGGAAGCTGGCGTTGAAGTTCCGTCTGCAGATCCGGAAAATCCCTGGACCTGGGATCAGGTTCTCGAAGCGGCAAAGAAGCTGACGACAGATGCAAATGGCAATACCGCGGATTCTGCGGATTTTGATCCGACCAGCATCACACGCTATGGTCTGATGTTTGACTCCTGGCACTATCAGTTTGACGGTGTTTTGAATTCTTTCGGCGGTTCCTGGCTAAATGAGGATGGTTCCTTCGGACTGACTTCTCCGGAAGCGATCGAAGCGCTGCAGTTTATGAGTGATCTGGTTAATGTACATCATGTATCACCGAGCCCGCTGCAGTTTGCCAATATGCCGGCAATGGATGTATCCCTTTTATCCGGGCAGACTGCTATGATGCTGGATGGCGCATGGTCTATGCTGACTTTCTGTGAGCAGGGACAGCCGGGACAGTATGATATGGCAGCGTTCCCCACAAGCGGAAGGGGCGAAAACCCCACGACCATCGGTCTTATGGCTCTGACGGCATATAAGACAGATAATGATCCGGATGCAACCTGGCAGCTCTTTAAATGGCTGAACAATACCGAAGGCGCAATTTCCCAGTACACGAAGGGATGCTGGATGCCGCTTTTAAAGGAATACTATGAAGATGAGGAAAAAGTAGCTCTTTGGACAGACAACGAAGTGCATACCGATAACTTTACGACGGCAGTTCTGAAACCGACCCTGGAAAATTCTGTTCTGGTTCCGAGCTTCAATGTAAAGAACTTTACGGATATTAACAATCTGGTAGGTCCGGCTCTTCAGAAAGCCTACAACGGCGAAGCAACCGCAGAGGAAGCGATCAATGAAATTGCGGAGGCGGCCAACGCATACTGTGATGGCTACTATTTTAAGTAGTCTGTCGGGAGTTTAAGAAGCACCTTTGTACTGCGGCGGCGGGTAAAATGCGCGCTGCCGCGGACAAAAGACTCTGTTTATGATTAGCGTGCAAAGAAAGAAGGGAGTCATGGCTATTACGAAGAAAATAAAAAAACGCGGAAGGCATAAAAAGAAAGAGCAGATCGTGGGGATGCTGTTTGCCGCCCCGATTATCCTGAAATATCTGATTTTCATGATCGGACCGATGCTGATGAGCCTTTATTACAGCTTCACGGATTACCGGGTCATTGGAGAGACTCACTGGGTGGGGTTAAAAAATTATCAGGATCTGCTGACAAATGCGGATACGTTTACCTATAACTCTTTTAAAGTTACAGTGATTTATGTGATTTTATATGTGACCTTTACAAATGTGCTGGCGTATATACTGGCATCGGCCATGGTAAAAAAATTGAAATTCCGGACACTGTTCCGAACCATATTTTATATTCCGTCCGTTTTTCCGGTAATTGCGTCGTGTTTCATCTTTGCATGGCTGCTAAGCCCGGATATGGGCGTGGTAAACTGGGTCATCAAATCTCTGGGCGGAACGGCACAGAAGTTTCTGACAAGCTCCTCACAGGTACTGCCTACCCTGGCAGTTATGAGTATGTGGTGGAGCGGCATGACCATGATGATTTATCTTGCAGGTCTGCAGGAAATACCGGGAGAGCTTTATGAAGCGTTTAAGGTGGACGGAGGAACCAGGCTCCAGGCGCACTTTAAAATAACGATCCCAATGCTGACGCCGACGATTTTGGTAAATCTGATCAATACGATCATTTCGGGATTCCAGATCTTTACCCAGGCGGACATTATGACAAAGGGAGGACCAAGCAATGCGTCGAACTTTGTAGTTTATTATCTGTACAAAGAGGCATTTGGTTCGTTTCGCTTCGGAAAGGCAAGCGCCATTTCCTGGCTGTTGTTTATTGTGATTTTTGCCGTGGTTGCCCTTATTTTTGGAAGCTCAAAAAAATGGGTTCACTATTCAGATTAGGGAGGGACATGTATGAGAAACGAGAAAGTAACGGCAGTGGAGTACATTTTACTGACGCTTCTGGCTTTTGTGTTTATTTTTCCTATTTTCTGGATGGTAAAAACCTCATTGAGCCCGGCAACGGAAGTATTATCGGTAGTCCCGAAGTTTATTCCCAGCAGGCTGGCGTGGGAGAATTATATCGTTCCCTTTGAGCGGATCCATCTGCTTCGGGAATATGCCAATACCATAATTATTGTAGGTCTGTCTATGATCGGTATTGTGTTTGTGGCGCCTATGTGTGCATACAGCTTTGCAAGACTGGAGTGGGTAGGCCGCGACACAGTATTTATGATCCTGCTGACCGGAATCATCCTGCCGCCGGCAGTTACTTTAATTCCCACCTTCATCGGCTGGTCCAATGTGGGGTTGTCTCACAGCTATGCGCCTTTGATCGTGCCGAATATCATGGGCGGAGGCGTGTTTGATATCTTTCTCTTGCGGCAGTATTTCAAGAGTCTGCCGAAAGAGCTGGGAGAGTCTGCGAGAATTGACGGAGCCGGATATCTGCAGGAATATTTTCTGGTGTATCTGCCCCTGGCAAAATCCGGGGTAATTGTGGTAGGGCTTTTTGGATTCTTTTATCTGTGGAACGATTATCTGAATCCGCTGGTTTATATTAACAAGGAGGCTAACTATACGCTGGCGCTGGGGCTTCGTGAATTTATCGGAAGCTATACGGCTCAGTGGAACTATCTGATGGCTGCAGCAACCCTGATCGCACTTCCCTGTATTGTACTGTACGCCGTCGGTCAGAAGTATATCGTAGAGGGAATTTCGACTTCAGGTCTGAAGGGATAAGGAAGGTGAAAGGATGTTATATCAAACATTGGGAAAGACTGGATGGAAGGTATCTAAGGCGGCCCTGGGTGGCTGGGCGCCGGACAGAAGTGTCTGGTCGGCGGAACACGACGCACTGTTTCAGCGCGGGGTGGACATCGCGCTGGAAGAGGGGATCAACTTTTTTGATACGGCGGAGTGTTATGGAGACGGCTGCTCGGAGACGCTTCTGGGTAAGGCTCTGGGCGGCAGAAGAAAAGATGTGTATATTGCCAGCAAGGTATGGTATGACCATCTGAGAAAGGAAGATACGATACAGGCCTGTGAGAACAGTCTGAAACGTCTGGGCACGGATTATCTGGATGTATATTACATTCATTATCCGGATCCGAAGGGGATTATTCCGGTGGAGGAAACCATGGAAGCCATGCTTTCCTTAAAAGAGCGGGGGCTGATCCGCACCATCGGGGTATCGAATTTTACCTTAGAGCAGATGAAGAGGGTCTGCGCCATGGGCAGAGTGGATGTGATCCAGCCGGGCTACAGTCTTCTGTGGCGGACGATCGATAAAGAAATAAAGCCCTACTGTCTGGAAAACGAGATTTCAATCGTGCCCTATAGCCCGACGGCTACGGGAATCTTAACCGGAAAGTACGATAAATCCTTTAAGCTTCCGGAAAATGACGACCGGGCAGGCACATTCCTGTATGAGGAGAAATACTTTCCTGTTTGCGTGGAGCTTGCAGATAAGCTGAAACCGGTAGCGGCGAAATATGAAGTGACCTGCGGACAGCTTGCGATCAACTGGCTGAATTACCAGGAAGGCATTACCTCCATCCTGATGGGAGGAAAAACGCCGGAACAGATACAGCAGAATATTAACAGCTTCATGTTTGAGATCGAAAAAGATGATTTAACATATCTGGATGAGATTTCCAGAGAGGCAACTGAAAAATTACCATATTGGACAGCCTTTTTCAGAGATCTGGGGCTGCCGATGGAAAAGTAAACAATCAAAAAAGGAGGAAAATATAATGAACAAAATGGATACAAGTATTGTCTGGCAGATCGGTGTAGTTGTCCGCGATGTGGAAGAGGCGGCAAAAAAAGTGCAGGAGATATTTGGCTTTGCACATCAGGCAGAGGTTGGTCTGAACGGAACTGTTGTATATGACGGTGCGGACGTCACTTACATGGGACAGAAGGTGGACGGAAATTTCAAGGGGGCTTTTTATGATTTTGGATCGGTACAGATTGAGTTTATGTCTCCGGCAGATGACGGTCCCAGCGTATGGAAAGATTATCTCAAGGAGCATGGACCGGGAATCCATCATGTGGCATGGAAGGTGGCAGACAACGACAAAACCCAGGAGTATCTGGAGAGTAAGGGGCTGAAGCTGATGCAGAGAGGAAGCTGGCCTACCGGAAGCTACGCATATTATGACGGTCTGGAAAGCATGGGATTAATTATCGAAACATTGGAGTTTGATGACGAGAGAAAAAGCGGAGAAGCGCTGGTAGAGAAGTGGTATGAGAGAAAGCATGACTGATTATTAACGCTAAAGGATGTGGTGTGTTGAAAATGACAAATATTTATGTAAACTTAAATGTACCCCGCGGAGAGGTGGATCCGAAAATTTTCGGACATTTCTGTGAACATGCATTTGGAAATATTTACGGCGGCTATTATGATCCGGGTAATCCAAATGCAGACGCTGACGGATTCCGCCTGGACGTAATTGAGGCACTGAAAGAAGTGGCACCTACGATCATGCGTTATCCGGGAGGAAATTTTGTTTCCAATTATCACTGGGAAGATGGCATCGGACCAAAAGAAAACCGGAAGAAGGTATTTGAGTATGCCTGGCTGACAGAGGAGAGCAATCAGTTCGGTACAGCAGACTTTATTGAACTTTGCAGAAGAGTGGGAGCAGAGCCGCTGATCTGCGTTAATATGGGAACGGGAACCATTGAAGAAGCCATGCACTGGATCGAATACTGTAACGGAACCGGAGATACTTACTATGCAAACCTGCGCAGAAGCCATGGCTATGAAGAACCGTTCGGCGTAAAATACTGGGGGCTGGGAAATGAAAGCTACGGTCCCTGGCAGATGAACAATTATACAGCCGAGGAGTATGCGGATAAGGCCTTCCAGTTTGCCAAAGCTCTTAAATGGGTAGATCCGACTATTAAACTGGTGGCCTGCGGCTATGAGCAGATTACTGACTGGAATGTAACGGTTGTAAAAAAGCTCTGGCAGATGATCGACTATATTTCTGCACATCATTACTCCTGCGTGTGGGGACCTTTTAATCAGGAAAATTACCTGGAAACGATGTGTATCGGCGATTATATGGAAAAGCTCCATAAGATGACCTGTTCAGCTATCACTGCGGGAATGAATGATACCGCTTCTTCCATTAAAGTTGCATGGGATGAATGGAATTTCAATGGATGGGCCCTGGAAAACGCAGAGGACGATAAGGCCTACACGCTGCAGAACGCGCTGGTAACGGCTCTGATTTTAAACATGTTTATCCGGAACGGCGAGACCATCGGCATGGCAAACTATTCTACCTTTGTAAATATTACGGGGGCGTTATCTGTTACAGAACAGGGCATCGTAAGGCGCGCACAGTTCCCGGTATTTGAGCTGCTGCGTCATCAGACAGGAAAACAGATTTATCAGGCGGACGTGGTGGGCGAATCCTATTCCGTAAAGCTTCCGCAAAGCCAGAAAATCGGCCGGGAGAAGATCAGCATTGACCTTCTGGAGCTGTTTTCCGGAAATGGCGGAGATAATCACAGAAGCAGTTATGTGGACGCGGCGGTAACGGGAGACGAGGATGGAACCATTTATGTTTCCCTGGTAAATAAACATCCGGAGGAGGACATGGAAGTATCCCTGCATTTCTTCTGGGAAAAGGAAGTGACTTCTCTGGAAGACTATACCATTTATGCAGAAGAGATAGACGCAGCCAACACTGCCGACCGGCCTGACACAATTAAGGTGCAAAAGCTGGATAGTGCAGCTACAAAAGAAAACCGCTGTGACATTGTTTTAAAGAAGCATTCCATAAATGTACTGAAATTTAAAAAATAAGTCACAGGACGGGCGGGGCTGTGAAAACAGTACCCGCCTGTGCTGACTGGTCATAAAGGAGGAGAGGGATTTGAAAAAGATGATAAACGACCCCGCAAACGTGCCTGCAGAGACGATTCAGGGCTTTGTGCAGACCTTCCCGGAGCGCTACGTTCAGGTGAAAGGCGTGAAGGGCGTGCGGGTAAAGAATGTGAAGGATAAGGTGGCGCTTGTGATCGGCGGGGGAAGCGGACATGAACCCATGTATGGGATGTTCGTGGGAGAGAATCTGGCGGACGCCAGCGCTAACGGCAATATTTTTGCATCGCCGGATCCAAACACCATTATGCAGACAGTTTTGGAGGTGGAGCGCCGGAAGGGCGTGTTATTTGTCTATGGCAATTACAGCGGGGATAATCTGAACTTCGATATGGCCAGTGAGCTTCTGGAGGATATGGGTATTTCCTGCAGAACCGTCCGGGTATGGGATGATGTGGCATCTGCTTCCAGAGAGCGGATCACCGACCGCAGAGGAATTGCCGGGGCAGTCATGGTAATTAAAGTAGCCGGGGCTGCAGCCGGAGCGGGACTGGATCTGGATGAGACCTGCCGTGTGGCTCAAAAGGCCAGAGACAATACATTCAGCATTGGCGCAGCCCTGTCCGGCGGTACGATACCGGGAGAGAGAAAACCGGCTTTTTCTTTGCCGGACAATGAGATTGAATTTGGGATGGGGGTTCACGGGGAGCCGGGAATCCGGCGCATGGAAATGAAGACGGCGGATGAGATCGTGGATATCCTGCTGGAAAAGCTTCTGGAAGAATCGGGGATCCAAAAGGGAGAAGAGGTCTGCACTTTAATCAATGGTCTTGGCTCTACTACGCTTGCGGAGCTGTATATTTTAAACCGGAGATTGATTCAAAGATTGTCAGAAAAAGAAATCATCGTACATCATATGGATGTAAATTCCTATATTACCTGTCAGGAAATGGCGGGAGCCTCTATCAGCCTTATGCGTATGGATGAGGAACTGAAAAAATACTATGATGCTCCCTGCTATAGTCCTTACTATTTTAAAAAATAAGGGGGAGTGTAAATGAATATCATACATACGCCGCAAATGAAAGACATGATTTTGTTTATGGCGGAACGGATCATAGAAAGCAAACCTCTGCTTACCGAGGTCGACTCCAGAATCGGGGACGGGGATCATGGTATTGGCATGGCAGTTGGTTTTACAGCGGTAAAAGAAAAATTGGCAGGAGAAGAATACTCCGATATTAACCAGCTTTTCCGTCAGACTGGCATGGCAATGCTTGGCTCTATGGGAGGAGCTTCCGGTGTAATTTTCAGCTCTGTTTTTCTGGGAGCGGTAAAAGGCATGGAAGCAAAAGAATGCGTCGATACAAAAGAGTTTGCACAGATGATGCGAAAAGGCCTGGATACAGTAAAACAGAGAGGCGGAGCACAGCCGGGGGATAAGACGATGGTAGACGCACTGGAACCCGCCTGCGATGCAATGGACAGCTGCGGGGGGACTTCCTTCGGGGAGCTTTTCCAGCGTGCATTTGACGCGGCAAAAAAGGGTGTGGAAGCTACCAAAAACTATCCGGCAAAATTTGGCCGGGCAAAATGTCTGATGGAACGCGCGATCGGATTTCAGGATGCGGGGGCAACTTCGGTCATGCTGATGTTTGGTGCGTTTCTGGAATGGGTAAAAAAGGAGAAAGCAAACGAATGAAAAAGATTGTGATTGGCTGCGATAACGCAGCAGTGGATCTGAAACAGACGATCATTGCGTTCCTGAAGGCAAAGGGATATGAGGTGGAAAACATAGGCTGCGACAGCATCCTTGATAACACGTATTATCCCTATATTGCAGAAAAGGTCTGCAATAAAATAATTGAAAGCAAGTATGAAAAAGAAGGGATTTTAATTTGCGGGACAGGGATCGGTATGGCTATGACGGCAAATAAATTTCCGGGGATCCGGGCGGCAGTCTGCCACGATAATTATTCTGCGGAGCGGGCAAAACTGAGTAACGATGCGAACGTGCTCTGCATGGGCGCCAGGATCATCGGACCGGAACTGGCAAAGAAGGTGACTGCCGAGTGGCTGTCGCTGGAATTTGTAGATGGTAATTCTACGCCAAAGGTAAATGCTATCCGGGAGCTGGAAGAGCGCAATATGGCGGCATTTTCAAAGGTCTGAGGAAAGGACGTGGTGATCTGTGAAGCGGTTTTTGCTTGGAACGAACTGGAAGATGCACAAAACCTTTGATGAGGCAGAGGCGTATCTCAAAAAAGTGCGTATACTGGCGGCAGACGCTCCGGCTTTTCAGTTTTTTATGATACCGCCCTTT
>CAJKKX010000044.1 GCA_905200565.1 uncultured Lachnospiraceae bacterium | reverse complement strand
GGCTGTATCGGAAACACTGGAAAGCGCCGCTCTCACCATGGCTTCCGGCACATCCTTACTTCTTTTCACATGAAGGTACTGCTTGGCAAAGGCCCTGTCGGCCCTTCCGATTTCCTCCACCCAGGCCGTTGTGGTCTGGTTATCGTGAGTCCCCGTATATACCACGCTGTTCCTGGTATAATTATGGGGAAGGTAATCACTTTCTTCTCTCGGGTCAAAGGCAAACTGCAGCACCTTCATGCCCGGGTAGCCTGTCTTTTTTACCATTTTCAGGACCGCAGGGGTCAGATAGCCCAGATCCTCCGCAATCACCTCTTTTTTGCCCAGCTTCTCCTTCAGGGTCTTAAAGAAGTCATAATCGGGTCCCTTTTCCCAATGGCCGAACTCTGCAGTGAGATCTCCGTAAGGAATTGAATAATAAGATTCAAAGCCGCGGAAATGGTCGATGCGCAGATAATCGGTAAGGGCGATCTGGTGTTTCACACGGGCTACCCACCATGCGTAATCTTCGTTCTTATGAGCCTTCCAGTCATAGAGCGGATTTCCCCAGAGTTGTCCGGTGGCGCTGAAATAGTCTGGCGGCACGCCTGCCACGCAGGTGGGGTAGCCTTTCGTATCGAGCTGGAAGAGGTCTTTGTGCGCCCATACATCCACACTGTCCAGAGAAACGAAAATAGGGATGTCGCCAATGATTTCAATCGAACGGGCGTTGGCGTATTCCTTTAAAGCATCCCACTGGCGGAAGAACAGAAACTGAAGGAATTGATAATACCGAATCTCCTCCGCAAGCTTTTTCTCCCATTTTTTCCGTGACGCGTCGTCCGGGTCTTTCAGTTCAGGCTCCCATTCCAGCCAGCAGCGGCCCTCATGGGCGTCCTTTGCCGCCATAAACAGGGCGTAGTCCGCCAGCCAGAAGTTTTGCCGGAGACAGAAGTCCTCAAATTCCTCCAGAAGCATCTTGTCCGGGGTGTGGATGAAATTTGCGTAAGCCTTATGAAAAAGCTCTGTCTTAAAGTTTAAAACGGCTCCATAGTCGATCTTTTTCGGGTCCCACTGAGGCATATCGGCAAAGTCCGCATCGGACAGAAGTCCCAGCTCCTTTAAGTTTGCGGGGCTGATGATGAGCGGCTGTCCGGCAAAAGCGGAAAATCCCTGATAGGGAGAGTCGCCAAAACCGGTAGGGCCTAAGGGAAGCACCTGCCAGAGGTGCTGGCCGGATTTTTCCAGAAAGTCGATAAAGGCATAGGCGCCCTGCCCCAGATCACCGATTCCATAAGGGGACGGGAAGGAGGTGGGATGCACCAGGATGCCGGAAAGGCGCTTTTTCTTCGTTGTGGTTTCTGTCGCATTCATAGGTATAGCTCTCCTTTGATGTTTATAATGCCAGGTTCAAAAGTCAAATTCCACGTTGTGCTTGCACATAAGTAGAATTTGACTTTATGAACCGCCCCAAAATGAGGATAAAAGTGGGGCGTCAGCCTCACGATATCCGAATTTGGGACAGGATTGTGAAAGCACAAAGTGCGGAACAATCCGTAGGGCATTTTTTCTTTTTATTATAAAGTATTTATGAGGGGGATTCAAGAAAAAGACTTGAGAAAATGTGCAGGGTGAGGTAAACTGTAAAAAAAGAAAAAGGCTGGCAAGGATACGGACCTGGGAAGAAAACTCCGGGATAACGACTATGCCGAAAGAATTTCGGGAAAGTGAGGAGAGGTCCATGTATTTTATGCTGGATAACTATGATTCGTTTGTCTATAATCTGTCCGCTTCCTTCCGGGAGCTGGGACGGGAGATTCTGGTAAAGCGTGCGAGGGAGATCACGCTTTCTGAGATTGAGGCTTTGCATCCGGAGGGGATTATCCTCTCGCCGGGACCGGGAAAGCCGTCGGACGCGGCAGAGTCGCTGCGGATTTTAGAGCAATTTAAAGAAAAAATACCAATCCTGGGCGTATGTCTGGGCCATCAGTCCGTGGGTCATTATTTTGGCGCGCGGATAAAAAAAGGCAATCGTCCCATGCACGGAAAACTCTCGGCGATCCGCCATCTGGAAAGCGGGCTTTTTGACAGGGTGCCGCAGGGGATTCAGGTGACGAGATACCATTCGCTTGTCGTGGATGGCGAAAATTTTCCGAAGGAGCTGGCGGTAGACGCCGTGTCGGAGGATGGCGTGATTATGGGAATGCACCATAAGGACTGGCCGGTTTACGGGGTGCAGTTTCATCCGGAGGCAGTCCTTACGGAGTACGGACGGGAAATTCTGGAGAATTTCGTGAAAATCTGCGACAGATGGGGGGAAGCATATGAGAACCATAAAAGCGCTTGAAAAATACCCGCCGCTGGAGCGGATTTTTGAAGAATTTGCCGACAGTGAAATGGCTGCGTTTCTCGATTCCTCCTTAAGAAACGGGCTGGGGCAGTATTCCATCATCGGGCTTTTCCCCTATCTTACCCTGGTCAATGGGGATAAGTTCACGGTAAACGGAGAGGAATGTGGACAACCTTTCGAAAAATGGGTAAAAGAATATTTAAAGAACCATCAGGAGGAGAATCCTACCGGGCTTCCCATGATTTCCGGAGCCATTGGCTATTTTTCCTATGATTATGGGAGAAAAAAAGAGGGAGTAAAGAGCCGCCACGAAAAAACGGTGGATATTCCGGAATGTATTCTCTGCTTTTACGACGTGCTGCTGGTGGAGGATCACAGGGAGGAAAAGCTGTATATCATTGCAAACGGAAAGAAAAGAGACAGCGGGGAACAGGCGGAGGAGCTGGCGTGCCAGATACAGAAAATCAAGCCGGGCGGGCAGCAGGAGCGAGCCTGTGAAATCGAGGTGACGGCGAACTTTCAAAAGGAAGAATATCTGAAAGCGATCGACGATGTGAGAAAGAATATCCTGGAGGGTGATATTTACGTGATGAATCTGACGCAGCAGCTCACCATACGCAGCAAAAAAGCCCCTTATGAAGTGTTTAAAAAGCTCAGAAGGACAAATCCCTCTCCTTTTGGCGGCTATTTTCAGTACGGGGATTTTCAGGTCGTCAGCGCTTCTCCGGAGCGTTTTCTCCAGATGAAAAAAGGACATGTCGTGACCAGGCCGATCAAGGGAACCAGAAAGCGGGGGGACGGCCCCCAGGAGGACGCCGCGCTGAAAAAGGAGCTGAAAGAGTCGAAAAAGGATCAGAGTGAGCTTTTGATGATTGTTGATCTGGAGCGAAATGACCTGAACCGTGTATGCGTGCCGGGCAGCGTGAAGGTGACAGAACTGTTTGAAATAGAAACGTATGCGACCGTGTTCCATCTGGTATCGTGCGTGGAAGGAGACCTGGAAGAAGAAAAAGACGTGATGGATCTGATCGAAGCGGCTTTTCCGGGCGGTTCGATCACGGGCGCGCCAAAGCTGCGCGCGATGGAGATCATTGACGAGCTGGAGCATGGGAGAAGAAATCTCTACACGGGTTCCATCGGTTACCTGACGCTGGACGGGGACTGTGATTTCAATATCGTCATACGAACGGCCCTGCACCGGGACGGCGTCTGGCAGCTTGGCGTGGGAGGCGGTATCACCTTTGAGTCCGAGCTGGCATTTGAATATGAAGAAACGCTGCAAAAAGCCAAAGCAGTACTGGAGGCATTGAGATGAAAAGGATAGAAGCGGATGAAGGATTTTTCTTTGGGCTGGGGGCGTTTGAGACGGTGGCGGTCTATAACCGTCCGGTTTTCCTGCGGGAGCATCTGGAGAGGTTAAACCGGGCGCTTCTGTTTCTGGGGCTTTCCGGGCAGGTAACAAAAGACGAGGTGTATGCGTATCTGAGGGAACATCCCGTGAAATACGGGGCGTTGAAGATCGTAGTGTCTGAAAAAAATAAGCTGTTTTTGCCGGGAAAAAATCCTTATACGCCGGAAACTTATGAAAAAGGATTTGTCCTGGACTTTGCGAAGGTGCGGCGAAACGAGACCTCTCCTTTCACATACCATAAGACCCTGAATTACGGGGACTCTATCATGGAGAAACGGCGGGCGTCCGAAGAGGGACTGGATGAGGTGATTTTCCGGAACAGCCGTGGGGAAATCTGTGAAGGTGCGGTAACGAATATCTTTTTCGTAAAGAAAGGAAGGGTTTTCACGCCGGAAATTTCCAGCGGGCTGCTTCCGGGCATTCTGCGGAAGTATCTCGTGGAAAGTCTGGAGGTTACGGAGAGAAAAATCATGCCGGAGGAGCTGGCGGAATTCGACGGGTGCTTTGTCACCAATTCTCTGATGGGCATTATGCCGGTCAGAAAGCTTGGAAGCTATGCGTTTGAAAACCGGGAGACGCCCAAAAGGCTGAGAGAGAGGTATCAAAGAGAAGTTCTGGACAATCGTAATTCATAAAATCAGAATCTGCCTAATAGGATAAAAGAAAAAGCGGGGCTGATGGATGATGAAAAGAAGTTTGCAGATTTTTGGAATCTGGTTTTTAAGCCTGATGATTTTTCTGACAGGCTGCGAGATGAAGCAGGTAGAGGAGGCGGAAAAGAAGGACATAGAATTTACGGTGGTAGAACCGGATGAGGTTCCGGCAGAGCTTTCTGAAATTATTGAGAAAAATAAGCAGGGAGAAATGAAGCTGACTTATGAAGACCAGGGGTATACTTATCTGGTGCGGGGGTATGGGCAGCAGAAAACAGGCGGTTACAGCATAGCTGTAAACGGGGTCTGGCTGGCTGGGGAAGAACTGCATGTGGATACCAGCCTGATCGGTCCTCCAAAGGATCAGAAGATTCAGGATGAGGCTTCTTACCCCTGCATCGTGATCAAGATCAGGGAACAGGCGGCGAAAGCCTCCTTTGATTAGACAGACCGGGTTCTTTTTGAAAAACCTTCCGCATAAACTGATAAGAGAATATGTGGGAGGTTTTCGTATGGAATTATTGAAAAAAAATATTCGCATGAACCGCCAGAAAAGCAGGGCCATGAATCAGATTACCCTGGAAGAAGATATGAATGTGCCGGACAGCAGATCCGACGTGGGCGATATTATTCAGGAAGAAGGGAATCTGAAAATTGAGGAGACAAAGATTCTGGAGAATCAGGTTCTGCTTGGCGGTTATCTGGAAGTGAAGATTCTCTATGTTTCGGACGATGGCGAGCGTCAGATACATAGGCTGGATACGAGGGTGCCTTTCGAAGAAAAACTGAATCTGGAGGGTGTGTCGGCGGGGGATAATATCCGGGTAAAATGGGATATGGAGGATTTAAACGTACATTTGATCAACTCCAGAAAGCTGAGCGTCCAGGCGCTGATTACGTTTTCCGCGTCGATTGAGGAATTGTATGACACGCAGGCGGCGGTGGAGCTGCACGGCATTGATGAAGTGACGGTCAGGACAAAAGAGCTTACGCCGCTTTCTTTGACGGTGCAGAAGCGGGATATTCTGCGTGTGAAAGATGAGATTAATCTGGCGTCCAACAAACCGAATATCGGAGAACTGCTCTGGGAAAGCGTGCAGCTTCGCGGCACTGATGTGCGTGTGTTGGACGGAAAGATCGACGTCCGTGGAGAATTGTTTATCTTTGTGCTGTATGCGGGGGACGATGAGAATGGCACAAAGCAATGGGTTGAGACGGCGCTTCCGTTTTCCGGAAGCATTGAATGTGCAGAGTGCAGGGCGTCTATGATCCCCGATGTGGAGATTACGCTGGCTTCCAGTACCCTGGAGGTACGTCCGGACTATGACGGGGAAGAACGTCTGCTTCAATTGGAAGCGGTTCTGGAGCTGGATATTAAGCTCTATGAGGAGGAACAGGTGGAAATACTGGCGGACGTCTATACGCCCGTACGGGAGCTTACGCCTGTTACAAGCCAGGAGATTTATGAAAGCCTGGTGCTTAAAAACTTTTCAAAATGCAGAACGAATGAACGCATCCGCATGGAAGCGAAACAGCCCAGGATGCTGCAAATTTGTCACGGAAAAGGGGAGATCCGGATTGATGATGCACGAATTACGGAGCGGGGCGTTCAGGTGGAAGGAGCGGTCTATGTAAGTATCCTTTATATTACGGCGGACGACAGTCTCCCATTTGCGCGGATGCGGGGAATGGCGCCGTTCCAGCATACCATTGAAGTGGAGGGAATTCAGCCTGACTGTAGATTTTCCCTCCAGACAGAGCTGGAGCAGCTCTCTACCATGATGATCGACAGCGAGGAGCTGGAGGTGAAAGCTTCGGTGAATCTGGGCGTACTGATCGTACAGGTGCATAAGGAAGCGTGCATCACGGATGTGGAGGAGCATGAGCTGGATTTAAAGAAGATTCAGGAACTGCCGGGCATCGTAGGATATATTGTTCAGCCGGAGGACAGTCTCTGGAATATTGCCAAAGCTTACTATACGACGCCAAAGCGTATTATGGAGCTGAATGGGCTGGACGGGGAGGAGCTAAAGCCGGGAAAACAGCTTCTGATCGTAAAGGATGCGGCAGGTATGGGGTGAAAGTATCTGCCGGCAAAAGGAGTGATGATATTTTGCGCCCAAAAGAGCTGCCGCGGGGGATTGCGGCAGCTCTTCCTTTATAGTTCCGTATTATACAAAAAAAGACATAAAGTGGACTGCTTTTAACAAGAAAAAAGATGGATAAAATGGTATAATGAAAAAAGTAAAACGATTCTATTATTGTTTAAAATGAATAGAAAAAGTACAGACAAAAAATAAAAAATGTACAGGTATTGCAAATAAACCGGTATAAGTATTTGAATTTTATGGAAATTTTTGCGTGCGCAGACTTCCTTTTATGCCGGCTTTGTGAGAGCAAAATTGACAAAGAGAAATTCTGGAAAATAATTGTGGGTAAAAAATACTGTTATCCGGCGCACCGCCGCAGAACGGCCGGGTGTGATAAGAAATGTATATACTTTTTTACGGAAAAGAATATAAATGAAAAATGTAAAGGAGACGAGACAATGAGAAAACAAACAAGAACTTGGAAAAGCCGTTGTCTGAGCGCAGTGGTTTCACTGGCGATGGCGGCAGCGCTTCTTCCGGTGAGTCCGGCTGTACAGGCAGATGCAGCGGATGCACAAAATACGGTAAACGTTGCGTTGACCGTAGGAGAAACATGGGAAACAGAGTATGCGTATGCAGAAGGGCAGACGGGCGTTACCCGGCAGCCGAATGGCAGTATAGCGAGTGTTACTCTGGAACAGGGAGCAAATGTTGAGGTATCGGGAGTACGTCTTTACCCGCATGTAGCCAATGCAGACTCGATTGCAGCAGCTTTTTCAGCAGAGGCGAGTTCCACTGACAGTATTGCAGATTGTGAATTTACTCTTACAAAAGCAGAGGGAGATAACATGTACACGGCTTACAGTGAGAGTACAGGGAAATATTTTGTGAGCGGCGCTATGGGTTCTTTCTTTTCTGATAATTCTTCTCCGGTCAGTATTGCAAAGACAGAGAATGCTTCTACATTCCGTATTTCACAGGATGGAAGCGCAGCTTTTTTATATTTCCATACGCCGCAGATGAATTTCAATCGAATGGGCGCCTATATTGCAAACAATGCGCCGGGATACGAACTCATCCTTCTGGAAAAGCAGGAGACTGTCAGCCAGGGCGATGCAGTTCCGGGCTATAAGGCGGTAGGAACGATTACTTCCGGTAAAAAATACCTGATTTCCTTCACGGTCGGAGATAAAGTGGTAGTGTTATATCCACAGAATGGTGGAGCAAGTCCTATGACAAGGCTGACGGGCGATGCGTTTACGGAAACGAGAGGAACAAAGAGCAGGGTGCGCATTACGGCAACCGGAGAGGGAAATACGACCGCAGTTGTCGATGGCGTTACTTATAACATTACCTGTAATGTCCGGGCTGCTGAAGTGATCAATCTGGTGCCGGGACAGAAGTATTTTCTGAGCGGAGCGTCTCAGTTTACGGCAGGTGACAACAGTGTGGCAACAATCGCCGCAGGAAACAAAACGACGGATGGCCTGGCAGATTGCTTAAGAAATCTTGGAAGAGACAATACCGTCTATAATCTGAGCGGTTATGCACAGACACAGAATACAAATGTCAGTCTTGCAGATGCTGAGATGCTGGTAACAAAGAATGGAGAAAAGTGGAATATTTACAATGAGAAGGCAAACGGATACCTGAAAAATGAAGGGGTTGCAAACTATTTCGCAGGAAATGAGGAGCTCAAGGACCAGACCATCACTCCGGTGAGAAATGCAGACGGAACTCCTTCCTTTGAAATCTGCAATCCTGGCGGAAGATATGTCTGCTGGCATTATCCGTTTATGACTTTTGACGCATTCGCCAGCAAATCCAATGATAAGGGGGATTATGGGTTTGAGTTCCTGGAAAAACAGGACGTCATTACAAACCTTGATCCGATTCCGGGATATAAGCGCGTATCTGAGCTTACATCCGGAAAGAAATACCTGATTACACAGTTTATCAACAATGACGTGGCAAACGGAATCATCGTTCTTTATCCGGGAAGCGGCTTACAGCAGTCCAAGCTGTATAAGCCAGTCCAGGCGGCAGGCGTGGAGATTACGGCTGTAAAAGCAAATTCTGAAACAATGGTGACCGTTGATGGAGAACAGTATCGTGTTGTGGTAGGAGCAAACTGTCAGCATAAGGGACAGAAGCGTGTAGAGAATATGCGCGCAGCTACCTGTGAAGGAAAAGGAAGCACGGGAGAGACCTACTGTGCGATCTGTAATACGAAATTATCCAATGCAACGGAAACGGCTGCACTTGGACATAAGTATGACGAAGGAAAGGTTACGACTCCGGTTACGACGACTACGGACGGAGTTAAGACCTATACCTGCCAGAATGATCCGAGCCATACACGTACCGAGGTGATTTCCTCTCTGGATTATGCAAATCAGGTACTTGCAGAAAAACTTGGGGACGCCAGAACAGAGGCGGCAAAGACGGCTGAATATACAGAAACTACCATGAATACTTTGAAAGCAGCGATTACTGCGGCAGAAAATGTTTCCGCTACGGATAAAGCGGCGATCAATACGGCAATCACAGGTCTGGAAAATGCGATGGAAGGTCTGGTAACAAAAGCGGTACAGACACAGCTTGACAAGATCAACGGACTTCTGGCAAGGGATCTGGGCAGCCTTGACCAGTATACGGATGCTTCCAAAAAAGCATATGAAACAGCAAAGAGAAATGCACAGAACCTGATCAATAATGGAAGCCAGGACGCAGGAAAGCTGGAAACAGCGGCAACAAAGCTTCAGGAAGCGATTGACGGACTGGTAACAAAAGCGCAGGAGGAACGCGACGAGGCAGTAGCAGTATTGGATGAGCAGGTACTGGCAGCAACAGAAATGATGATGTCAGGCGCAGCAGACATCTTCAGTGCAAATTCGATCGCAGCGCTTCAGAAAGCTCTGGATGATGCAGAGGCAGTCAAGAAGGACGCCACAAAGGATGCAGCAGCAGTACTTGCGGCAGCAGAGGCAGTGAAAGCTGCACTGGAAGGCCTTACTCCAAAGACAGGCGACGATATTGTGGGACCTGGAACCAACGATGGAGACAAGAAGATTAATATCGGTACTCCGGTTGATACGAAGCTTGGACGCTACGAAGTCATTGATCCGGTCAATAAAACAGCAAAGCTTGTCAGCGTGAAGAATAAAAAGGCAGCGAAACTGAGCGTTCCGGCGACCGTAAAGGTGAATGGAGAAACCTTCAAAGTCGTAGAAGTTGGCGCAAATGTTATGAAGGGCAATAAGAAACTGACAAAAGTAATCCTCAGTTCCAATGTTACCACGATTGGAAAGCAGGCGTTCTCCGGATGTACGAAACTGAAGAGCGTTCAGTTGAAAGGAAAAGCGCTGGCTACGATTGGAAAACAGGCATTTAAGAAAACCTCCGCAAAGATGATTGTAAGCGCGAAGAAACTGAATAAGAAGCAGAAAGCAGCTCTGCTGAAGAAAGTGAAAAAAGCAGGCGCTGGAAAGAAAGTAAAAGTAAAATAAGGATTGTACGGTTCTGATTTTCGGGAGAGTGTATACATGAGAGTGTGTACACTCTCCTTTTCCGTGGGGTGCGCTTTCAAATCACGGTTTGGCGGGGAGTTTGTCTCTTACCTCGGAAGTCTATGGAAGTGAAAATTCCTATG